>JAGPIS010000075.1 GCA_018054835.1 Breznakibacter sp.
CCCGTAATGTGAAGACCATCAAGTCCATCCCGCTTATCCTCTCTGGCGATTATCCCCCTACCTTGGAGATGCGCGGCGAAATTTTCATGCCTCGAGCCGGGTTCGACCAAATCAACCAGCTTCGCATCGCGCAGGGCGAAGCGCCTTTCGCCAATCCCAGGAATGCTGCAGCAGGTTCTTTGAAACTGCAAAACAGTAGTCTGGTGGCTAAGCGGCCACTGGATTGCTACCTTTATTATCTCCTGGCCGAGGAGTTGCCCACCAATTTCCACCACCAGAATTTGCTGAAGGCAAAAGAGTGGGGCTTTCAGGTTTCGCCACACCACCGGTTGTGCCAATCGCTCCCCGAGGTTTTCGAATACATCAGCCATTGGGCTACCGAACGGGAAAATTTACCCTACGACATTGATGGTATTGTTTTGAAGGTGAATAGCTTGGAGCAGCAAAAACGGCTTGGCTTCACGGCTAAGACGCCCCGCTGGGCCATCTCCTATAAATTCAAAGCCGAACAGGTGTCCACCCGCCTGTTGTCCATCGACTACCAGGTGGGGCGCACTGGTGCCGTCACTCCTGTGGCCAACCTGGAACCTGTGCAACTGGCCGGCACGGTGGTGCGAAGGGCTTCGCTCCACAATGCCGACATCATCGAATCGCTCAACCTTCATGAAAATGATTTGGTGTTTGTGGAGAAGGGCGGTGAAATCATCCCAAAAATCGTGGGCGTCCATTTCGAGGCGCGCAGCCCGGAGAGCGCCAAAATAGAATTCGTGCAAGTTTGCCCCGAATGCCATACTGCCTTGGTTCGTGAGGAAGGCGAAGCGGCTCACTATTGCCCCAACAGCAACCACTGTCCGCCTCAGGTGAAAGGGCGCTTGGAACATTTCATTTCGCGCAAGGCCATGAATATTGAAGGCATTGGCAGCGAGACCATCGATTTGCTTTACCAGAACAATCTGTTGGTGACTGTGGCCGATTTTTACCGGTTGAATTTTGACGATTTGGTTGGTCTGGAAAGGATGGGTGAAAAATCGGCATCTAATATTATCGAAGGGATCCACCAATCCAAAAATATTACCTTCGACCGGGTTCTTTTTGCCATGGGAATCCGCTACGTGGGCGAAACGGTAGCCAAAAAACTGGCTTCGGCCCTGCGCAACATCGATGCCATTAAAACAGCAAGTCTGGAACAATTGCTTGAAATTGACGAGATTGGCGGGAAAATAGCTGAAAGTATTTTGGCATATTTTTCAAATGGCGAAAACTTACAGATTGTGGAATCGCTGCGTTCGGCTGGCATCCAAATGGCTTTGGCCGAAAGGGAGAACGTTTCGATCAAACTCTCCGGCAAAACGTTTGTGATCAGTGGCACTTTCCAGAGTTTCAGTCGCGACCAAATCAAGGAGCTGATTGAGTCCCATGGCGGGAAAATCAGCAGCGCCATCTCGTCCAAAACCGACTATCTGGTGGCTGGAGACAATATGGGTCCTGCAAAACTCCAAAAGGCCGAAAAACTCAACATCAATATTATTTCCGAAGACGTACTATTAACCATTATTGAACTAGACAATGTTTAATTATATCGAAAAAGTAAAACAGAACATCGGCTCTTCATTATTGAAACGAAAATATAAAGAGCAGCGGGTCAAGCGGTTTATACCAATTGCTTCCGCTAAATCGATATTGATCCTTTATGATGCCGAAATACCTGAAAATGATTTGGCAATCAAGAAGATCAAGGAGCTGCTCAAATCCTTCAACCCTTTGGATGTCCATGTGGTGGGCTACAAGCACCACCCGCATCACCAGGAAGATTATATGGCTGATAATTCGAATAGTTTCATTTCCCGTAAAGATTTTGATTTTTTCTACCAGCCTAAAAACGAAACTGTGAAGAAACTGCTCTCCTCGCGATACGATTTATTGTTTTTGTTGTCGGCAAAGCGTATTTTCCCCTTGGTGATATTGGCGCACTACATTCCTGCCGCCTTCAAAGCCGGCAGAAACAATATTGTCGATGAGGATCTTGATTTCATGATCGACCAGCCACATGAGCAATCGTTGGAAACACTGGGTCAAAATATAATTACCCATCTTAATATGTTTAAGGTTAAAAGCGCTTCAGTTAAATAGCTTTAATCCATTTAATCAATGAGTTGTTGTCCTTCCAATAATATTCAGGAAAAAATCGGGGGAACCGGTGTTGCCCTAATTACCCCGTTCCACGCCGATGGCTCTGTGGATTTTGATTCTTTACATGGGCTTGTGGAGCATATCATAAAAAATGGTGTCGATTTTATTGTGGCCTTAGGAACCACAGCCGAAACGGCCACCCTCTCCAATGCTGAGAAACGAAAAATTGCTGAAGCCATAGTTGCCTCCACTCAAAGGCGCGTCCCCATCGTGCTTGGAATCGGGGGAAATTGCACTTCAGAGGTTTGCAACACCATCAGCAGCTGGAATCTCAATGGCATCGACGCCATCCTTTCAGTGGTTCCTTACTATAATAAACCCTCCCAGGAAGGCATATTCCAGCACTTCAAACAAATATCCGAGAATTCGCCATTGCCCATCATTTTATACAATGTCCCATCGCGAACAAGTGTGAATGTTGACAGCTGTACTGTTATTCGCTTAGCTGTTGAATGTGAAAATATTTTCGCAATCAAGGAGGCCTCTGGAAATATCAATCAAATAACCGAAATCCTCCAACATGCCCCCAAGGGTTTTAAGGTTTTGTCGGGGGATGATTTCACCACGTTGCCACTACTATGCCTGGGTGGCCACGGGGTTATATCGGTCATTGGCAATGCCTTGCCGCGGCAAACCTCAAAAATGGTGAAGGAAGCACTGAAGGGGAATTTTAACGATGCCAGGGGTTTGCATTTTAAAATGTACGATGTCCTAAAACTAATATTCCAGCAGGGGAATCCATCTGGCATAAAGGCTTTGTTGAAACATCAGGGATTGTGCGCGAATCATTTGAGGTTGCCTTTAATGTCTGTTTCCCAGGATCTTGACCATTTGATCCTTCTGGAATTTGAAAAAATAATTCGTCAAACTTAAAACTTTGAAATATGAAACAATTATCTTTTTATGTGCTGTTTTGTGTGGGCCTGATGTTGGCTGGCTGTTCTTCGCATAAGGTTGAACGGGTTTCTGTTGATGAAAAAATTGATTTGAGCGGCCGTTGGAACGACACCGACAGCCGTATGGTGGCCGAAGAGATGGTTGCCCAAATCACCCGTGGTGCCTGGATCGACAATTATGCCAAAACGCACGATGGCAACAAACCGGTTGTGGTGGTTGGCTTGGTTTATAATAAAACCAGTGAGCACATTGAGTCTGCCACTTTTATTAAGGATGTTGAAAAGGCGTTTATCAACAGCGGCAGAGTTCGCTTGGTCCAGGCTGGTGAGAAACGCGAGGAGATGCGGCGCGAAAGGGCTGCCCAGCAGGAGTTCGCTTCTTTGCAAACGGCCAAGCAATGGGGCCGTGAGTTGGGCGCCGACTTTATGCTCAATGGCGATATTGCTTCCATCATCGACACTTACCGCAAGGAACAGGTGACTTACTACCAGGTCACCCTTGAGCTCTCCGATTTGGAAAGCAGCGAGGTGGTTTGGATGGGCGATAAGAAGATTAAAAAATACATTGTCAAATAAGTCTCTCCATCAGGCAGGTGTGAACTGGAACGCGCCTGCCTGGTTTTTATAACTTAGCCATGATTCTAAAAGGAAAAACAATAATTATTGCTTCTCTTTGTCTGTCTGTTTTGTTTTTCGGCTGTGCAACTTATTATAAACAAAATATAGCGTTCCACAATCTTCTGGAAACAGGCCGATTGCCCGAGGCTCAGAAATACCTGGAGAAAAACAACAAGCAAGCCGACGGGGTCAACCGCGTTTTGTACAATTTGAATCTGGGTACTACGGCGTATTTGAATCAGGATTATCAAAAAAGCATCGGGGCGTTCAAAACCGCCGACTTATATCAAGAGGATTTTTCCAACCAACTGGGATATGAAGCTTTGGCTTTGATCAGCAATCCCATGGTCAAACCTTACCGGCTTGAATATTTTGAAGCGGTGATGATCCATTACTACCAAGCCCTAAATTTTATTGCCCTGCAGGATTATGAGGGGGCTTTGGTGGAGTGCCGCCGGGTGAATCTGCAGCTCCAACGGATCAACGACCAGTTTAAAAACCATAACAACAAATATGCGCGTGATGCTTTTGCCCACAATTTGATGGGGATCATCTATGAGGCAACGGGCGATTATAACAATGCCTTTATTGCATACCGCAATGCCATAGAGGTTTATGAAAACGATTATAAAACGCTGTATGGACTGGATGTGCCTCTGCAGTTGAAAAAGGATGTCATCCGTTCGGCTGCCATAACTGGTTTTTTGGATCAGGTCGATTTTTTCGAGCGCAAATTTAGCATCAAATATGAACCTTTATCGGCCGACAATGGGCAGCTGGTCTGTTTCTGGATGAATGGCCTTGGCCCGGTGAAGAGCGAATGGAGCATCAATTTTGTCAATACCGGCTACAACAATGGCTGGATCACACTGGCCAATGAGGAGACCGGCATGTCATTCCCTTTCTTTATTGGCAACAAATCTTCCGATGAAAAACATGCCTTGGCCAATTTGCGGGCATTGCGAATCGCTTTTCCCCGTTATACCGAACGCCGCCCAAAATACTCACAAGCCCTTTTGCAAGCCAACCAGCAATCCATCAGCCTGGAGCTGGCTCAAAATATCAATGCCATTGCGTTTCAGAGTTTAAACGACCGGATGTGGCGCGAAATAGGGAACAGCCTCTTGCGCTTGGCCACAAAAAAAGCGTTGGAGGAGCTCGCCAGCTCTAAAAATAAGGATCTTGGAGCGATCCTTAGCCTGGTGAATGCTTTCACCGAGAAAGCGGATACACGCAACTGGCAATCTCTGCCTTATGCTATCTCCTATGGCCGCCTTTCCTTGCCCGAGGGGGAACATGGGGTGTCCATTCTTCCCGATGGAAATACAGCAAATACAGTAGATCAATCTATTACAATAAAAAAAGGAAGAACCAGCTTCCTTTCTTTCCATCAGTTTTAATTGATATAATCGGGCACCCGCAGTTTGTAATTGGCCCATGCCTGGTCGTTTTCAAACAAATCGCGATTGGGCCACGACCCAATCGTGCGGAGTGATTTTTCCATCACTTTGTGTATCTCATTGGCCAGTGAAGGCCCCTTGTGGTTGGCACAGTTCAAAACCACTACATAGTTTACGCCGTCAATCCGTCGCACCAAAAGCGCCGACGATCCTGCTAGGGTGCCAGTTCTATACCAGCCATTTTCATCAGTTTTCCGCCAGCCCAGTGGGCTGAATTGGTTGTTATGGTTGTCGGCCATTGTCTTGAGTGATGTTTCGCTCAAAATATCAGGCACTTGTGGGAAGCCATCCAACGCCAGCAACAGTTTCATCAAATCGGTGGAGGAAGCGACCCAACCACCTGCTGCCCCTAAGGTATGGATATCGGTGCCGCCATAGGAACGCCTCACTTTTTCATCACGTCCACAAAAGTCATCTACCAGGTATAAGGTATCCGATTCGTAGTATTTAACCTCCAAATCCAACCGCTCTTCCTTATAGGACCGTCCTAGGCGCATGTCGAAGATGCCCAATGGATATAGTATTTGCGACTGTATGAATTTTTCATAGGGCATACCGGCCACTTTGCTGATCACTTCTCCAAGTATGGCGAATCCAAAATTGGAATAGCTGGAACTGGTTCCTGGTTCAAAATGGAGGCGTTTGGACAACATATACACAATAATATCTTCCATGTTGATGGGCAAGGGAATCTGCTGCTTGGCGGCAATCACCTGCGACATAAACATGGGATCGCCCCAACGGGTTGTCCAGCCGCCTGAATGGTTCAAAAGCTGAAATACGGTTATCTTCTCAACCCGCTTGTCCAGATAATTCAAATAAACGGAGTCATTCAATATGCCTTCCGGTCCAAATACTTTGTCGTCGAGGCTTAGGACTCCCTGTTCCACCAGTTTCATGACACCCACACCGGTCAACAGCTTAGAGACACTGGCTACTCTAAACAACTGGCAGGGTTCCACCGCGATACCCTTTTCCCGGTCGGCCCATCCATAACCTTTGGAGTAGATCAATTGTCCTTGATGGCTGACCGAAACGGAGGCTCCACCCATCAGGTTTTCTTTGCTCAAAAACTGTGTCATCTGCCGATCCAGTTCACTGAAGCGGTCGTCTGTAACCCCATCGTTCGTAATATGGAAGGAACTGAAATGGCTCGATTCGGCCGAATAGGTGGCGCTGACCGTAGAACTCAGCGGGAAAAAATAGTGAGAACACATCCATATAATTAAGATGCAGGTTAATAGGATGGGAACTTTAAATAGTATCTTCATGCGTCAGTGATTGTTTTGTTGCGGCCACTTTTACCGGCTTAGTGATTTTGATTTATGGATAACAGGCCGTGCCGGGTTTGTGTTCATTTTATTTGTTTGCCAGTGGCAATAATTCCACAACCTGATCATCAAAGTTAGTGCCACAGGATAAACCAACGAGGGTAAATTTTGTGGGAAAAGGTATCCAAAGCATAAAACCAACCCTGCCAAAACAAAGGTCAGCCGGTTCCAGTAACGGATCCAAGCGTGGTTTTTAGCGCTTCCCAGCACGAAAAGCAATCCCAAATTGGTAGGCATGGCCCACATCAGATTCATGTTCCAGCCGGTGACGCTATGGTCGGTGAAAAACCAAAGGTATCCCATCAGTAAGCCACATAGGCCTGTTACTAACAGAAGCAATCGGTCCATGACAAGAAATTTTTTGCGCATTTTTAACTCCAGTACCAGAATCCCCAGATAAAATAGTAAAAGCGCCACAGCAGCCTTGAATGGTGTGATTTCCGTAGGGGCGGCTTGCACGACCGATTGCTCCACGATGGTTTCTGATGATAAAATCAGGCCGCGCGAGGCTTGGTGCATAAAGAGGGAATCGAGGTAATCGGGCAAAAAGGCCCGGTTATAGGGCGAGGCTTTGCCATCGGCTTTCAACCCAATGATCAAATCTATACCCTGGGCAATCCATGGTGAGTGCTCCAGGTACTGGTGCAGGTAGTCACGGTACGATTGGGTGCTTGCCGTTTCAAAGTCGGCGGCTTGAACGCCTTTCACTTTGAAAAAAAGATCTCGGATCCGCGTGGCACAGTTGTCAAAGAAGAAATCATACCGGTAATTGCGGTTTTCAGGTTGCATGTTCCAGTTCAAAAAGGCCCATACTTGCTGTTTCTCTTCTTGGCTCAAATTCAGCAAATGAGCCTGCACGCTGCGGTTGTCCTCCTGGTAGTGCGACAAAAAGCTGTTAAAGCGGCTAACCGAAAGCATGTAATCCAAACGCCCATTCATAAATTTCATGTAAAAGTTGGGCGTCATAAAGTCAAAGGTTCCGTAGTTGAACACCAAATCAATTTTGTTGGCCTCATCCTGGACCCGGATGGCGCTATGCCCAAAAATGGCATAGAGTTCCTCGCCGGGGGAACAGGTGAGATGGTAAATTTTCGATTGGTCGGATAGTGGCGCCATCGCATTTGCCGATGGGAGCAAAATTAACAATATGACTAATATTCCAATGATTTTCATAAAAATGGTGTTCATTTTTAAATTTACAGGGTTCCAAAACCAATTCCAATATTTCCCAACACAACTAAAGCAGCATTCAAATAACGCCGTTAAAGCTGTTAGATTATGTTTGTAATTGTCACACCCAAAAGTACCTTTCCTCTAATAGGATCCATGCACCTCGTTTGTTGAGATGGAATTCATAGAGTAAAAGGTACTGGCACAAATGTAAACCACAAATGTAAATC
>JAGPIS010000076.1:0-3951 GCA_018054835.1 Breznakibacter sp.
CCAAAGAAACTCCTGGCGCACAGCCATCTTCCATCATAAAGACACTGCCACTCACCGAAGGCAACAAGAGTACCGCCACAGCCAACCAAATAGGGATGGTAAAAGGGAATTACCTGCATCAAAAGGGGTACACCGGCCAAGGCATCCACATTGCTGTCCTCGATGCAGGCTTCCGCGATGTGGACAAGATAGGCGCATTCAGCCATCTGTTCAACCAAAACAGAATGCTTGGCATTAAAGATTTTGTGGCAGACGGCACACCATTTTATGAAACCGACACGCATGGGCTGCACGTACTGTCAATAATGGCAGGAAAAATAGATGGCCAGTTTGAAGGCTCGGCCCACGCTGCCAGCTATTACCTTTTCAGAACAGAGGATATGAACAGCGAATATCCGGTGGAGGCCGACTACTGGGTTTGTGCCGCCGAGCTGGCCGACAGCCTGGGGGTTGACATCATACAGTCGTCGCTGGGATATTTTTATTTCGACAATCCCCTGATGAACTACGCAAACCAGCAGTTGGATGGCTCCACGCGCATCTCCAAAGCCGCATCAATGGCTGCGAAAAAAGGGATCATTGTGGTCAACAGCGCCGGCAATGAAGCCAACAACGACTGGCGTTATGTGATCATGCCGGCCGATTCCCCCCATATTTTAACCGTTGGCGCCGTCTCTTCCGATGGCATTAGAGCAAGCTTTTCATCGGCAGGCTATCCTGCCTCCAGCATCATCAAACCCGACGTGATGGCATTGGGACGTGGCACCAGCCTAATTTCAACAGGAAATCGCATCACCACCGGCAATGGCACCTCCTATGCCAGCCCTGTCATTTCAGGATTGACCGCCTGCTTATGGCAAGCCGAACCACAAAAGAAGGCTAATGAAATCATTCAAATCATCCGCCAATCGGGGCAACTGTGGAGCAATCCCGATTACCTGAACGGTTATGGCCTGCCCGACTTCAACAAAGCCCTGCAACAGGCAACAGCTATTGAACCGGTCATAACCCAGGCTTGGACCATTCATCCCAACCCATTCAAAACCCACTTCACGCTTTCATGCCCTGATTTAGAAGCATCCGCAACCATTTCGATATACACCATGAGCGGCATGAAACTGTGGGAAAGGCAATTCCTACCATCCCAAGAAATCCGAATTACCCCCGATGTGAATATTTCCCCGGGAATTTACATTCTATCCATAGAAACCAATAAATTTGCCTGGAGTAGAAAAATACACAAGCAATGAGAACCACGCCGGCACACCAATCATTATACCAACTCAACCAGCAAATCAAACAGCAACTTACCGAGGCCTTTGGTCAGCCCCAGTGGGTGATTGCCGAAATCAGTGAGATCAATACCAACCGAAGCGGCCATTGCTATTTGGAGCTGATTGAAAAATCGGCCGACAACGACCAAATCATCGCCAAAGCCCGAGCCACCATCTGGTCGTTCACCTACCGGATGCTAAAGCCTTATTTTGAAACCACCACCGGCCAGGTGCTGACCCGCGGGTTGAAGGTCTTGGTCAAAGCCACCGTTGAATTTCACGAAGTATTTGGCCTAAGCCTGAACATCAGCGACATTGACCCCTCCTACACCATGGGGGACATGGCTCGACGCCGGCGCGAGATAATCCTTAGGCTCGAAGAGGAAGGCATCGCCCGGATGAACAAGGAGATTGAGTTGGCACTTGTGCCACAAAAAATAGCCATCATCTCATCCCCCTCCGCAGCCGGTTATGAGGATTTCATAAAACAATTGGAGCACAACTCACGGGGATATAAGGTTTACCATCATCTGTTCCCGGCGGTGATGCAGGGAAAAGATGCCGAGCAATCGATCATCCATGCCTTGGAAAGGGTTTTTGAACACGACCTCTTTTTCGATGCGGTGGCCATCATTCGTGGCGGGGGCTCCACTGCCGACCTGCTCTGCTTCGACGGTTATGAGCTGGCTGCCAATGTAGCACAATTCCCTATCCCAGTATTGACAGGTATTGGGCATGAACGCGACGAATCGGTGGTGGATCTGGTATCGCACACCCGCCTGAAAACGCCAACCGCTGTGGCTGAATTCATCATCAACACCATCGACGGGTTTTACAACAACCTGATGATGCTGCAGGATGGTATTATTACCGGCACCCAGCGCTACATCGATCAAAACCGTCACCTGCTCGACACCCTGCCGCATCGACTGAAATCGACCACACAGACCCATCTGAACAAACAGGGGCAATACCTCTCCACCGCTTTTCACCGCACACAAAATGGCGCGCAACAGATACTGGCCAGCCACAAGCACCAGTTGTCGCAACTATCGGAGCAGTGCAAATACAAAAGTGCCAAATACATCAACAAGAAGAACCAGCATCTCGATTTTTTAAAATCCACCCTATCACTTGAGCTAAAAGGCTACTTCCGCGACCAAAAGCAGAAGATTGCCCTGCTCGAAAAAACTTCACTGCTGTTGAATCCGTTCGAGATACTCAAAAAAGGATACACCATCACCGCCATCAATGGTCAAATATTAAAGACCAGTACGGTGTTGAAACCTGGCGATTTGATCACCACCCATTTCTCCGATGGCGATATCAAAAGCAGGGTGGAGTAAATTGTTTCCTGGGGCAATGACTTTCCCTATACGAACAAAGAGCACTTGAGCCTATCGCGGCAACCAAGTACTCTTTACCATAAATTATTCAACCCTTCACCAAGAGGGATCAGAGAGCTATCGTGTACCTCTACAAAACCATCAGATAAACCCGCGGGTTTCAGCCACAATCAAAATCATTTCAATAATCTCCTCATCGCTCAAGGAGCTGCTGTTGTAGGTCATATCAAAGAAATCGATGTCGGGTCGCTCATTTTCAAAATAACGACGAAACTGTTGCCGTTTTTTATCCTGGTCCAGACATTTTTTGCGGGCATCGGGCAATGTGATATTCTCCTTTTCGCTCACCACCCGAACGCGATAGTCCAGTGGTGCGGCAATTTTTATCCTCAACGATTTAGTAATATCCTTCACGATGGCCTCGGCAGCGCGCCCCACCACCACGACATGCCCCTGTGCAGCAAAACCATAAATCACCTTGGCAATGGTGTTTTTAACTTTGGTGTTGGTGGTATAAAAATCGTCAGACAAAAACATGGTCAGATTGTCGAACACATCATTTTGTGAGCTAGCCGACAACTGCTCGGTCAATTCCGGAGTCATATTCAGTTCACGGGCGGCGTGTTCAAGAATTTCCTTGCTGATGTAGCGCCACTCCTTGGAAATACCAAGCCGCTTGTTGCGTTCATTAATCACCATCGTAAGCTTCTCAGCGATCTCCAACCCTCGTGTGCCATACTCCCTGGAGATAGTGATAACTGGCCCTGGCGAATGGTAAACTGGAGCAGTAACCGGTTCTTTTTTCTGACCGGAACGCTCTTTCATATATTTTAAAAAGAGATTTTCCATAGTGAATTCACATTCAGTTTTACGGCTTTAAGGTAGTATTTTTATGTAAAAAATCAAACAAAACACCATGCTCAATAACAAAACAGTTGAAATTTACCAACAACAGCCAATCCTGCCGAAAAGATCCATTGCGCAAACAAACGGCACAAAGACGCATGATGATCCACAAGGATAGGACATCGCGCCATAAAAAAGCAAAATTATTTCCAACAAAAAACCAAAAGCATTGCATGCGACCTCTTTTATTATATAATTAACCGTTCTGGCATAGCTATTGCAATTATAATGCTTAATTTTGCAGCCTTATTATAATAAAACCATGATTACTGTTACAGATTTAGCAATTCAGTTTGATAAAAAACCATTATTCGAAGATGTAAACCTCAAGTTTACTCCGGGCAACTGCTATGGCGTGATTGGCGCCAATGGGGCAGGAAAATCAACACTTCTGCGCATTCTTTCGGGCGATTTGGAATCGACCC
>JAGPIS010000076.1:4051-7839 GCA_018054835.1 Breznakibacter sp.
AAAAAACCATTATTCGAAGATGTAAACCTCAAGTTTACTCCGGGCAACTGCTATGGCGTGATTGGCGCCAATGGGGCAGGAAAATCAACACTTCTGCGCATTCTTTCGGGCGATTTGGAATCGACCCGCGGACGCATCGAAATGGCACCGGGGGAACGTTTGTCGGTATTGAAACAAAACCACTACGAGTACGAAGATGTGTCGGTTTTAGATACGGTACTGATGGGACACAAAGCCCTGTGGGACAATATGCACCAAAAGAATATCCTTTACTGCAAACCCGACTTCAACGACGAAGATGGCATCTTAATTGGAAAACTGGAAGACGAATTTGCCAGCATGGGTGGCTGGAATGCCGAAAGTGATGCGGCCAACCTCCTAAGCGGTTTGGGCATCAAGGAAAATATCCATGCCCAATTGATGAAAAATCTCACCGGTAAGGAAAAAGTGAAAGTCCTATTGGCTCAGGCGCTCTTTGGAAATCCTGACAACCTACTATTGGATGAGCCCACCAACGACTTGGATTTGGAAACCGTACTATGGCTCGAAAACTATCTGGCCAACTTCCAAAATACAGTAATCGTTGTTTCGCACGACCGCCACTTTCTCGACAACGTTTGTACCGACATTGTTGATATTGACTTCAACAAGGTTCGGATGTTTTCGGGCAACTACAGCTTCTGGTACGAAAGTAGCCAGTTAGCACTTCGCCAGCAAGCCTCCGCCAATAAAAAGGCCGAAGAGAAGAAAAAAGAGCTTCAGGAGTTTATTTCTCGCTTCAGTGCCAATGTGGCCAAATCGAAGCAGACTACCAGCCGCAAAAAAATGATTGAGAAACTCAATATCGAAGAGATTGCCCCTTCGACACGCCGTTATCCCGGTATCATCTTCACACCCGAACGTGCTCCCGGCGATAAGGTACTGCATATCCGCAACCTGAGCTATGAGTTTGAAGGCGAAACACTATTCAGCGATGTTTCGTTCGACGTGGAAAAAAACGACAAGATCGTGTTCCTTTCGCGCGACAACCGGGCATCAACAGCACTTTTCAAAATCATCATGGGCGAATTACAGGCCACATCCGGAATTTTCGAATGGGGACAAACCATCACCACGGCCTACCTGCCCATGGATAATAGTGAGTTTTTCAAAAAAAACATCACCATCATCGACTGGTTGGCACAATTCTCCTCCAATACAGAGGACTATTTCTTAAGAACCTACCTGGGCAAGATGCTGTTCTCGGGTGATGACATTACAAAGAGTGCAACCGTTTTGTCGGGTGGCGAAAAGATGCGCTGCATGATTGCCAAAATGATGCTTTCCAACCCAAATACAGTGGTGCTCGACCACCCGACCAACCATTTGGACATGGAATCCATCCAGGCATTCAACAACAATATGAAATCCTATCCTGGACGTATTTTGATGGCTTCGCATGACCACGAATTCATCCGTACCGTGTGCAACCGGGTGATCGAATTGACGCCCAATGGCACCATCGACAAATACATGGATTTTGAAGAGTACCTCGAAGACGAACGAATCAAAGAGCTACGGGATTCAAAATACAAGAAATAATTGTTGCACACCACTGCATCAGAGAGGTTTCCTGCCGGGAACCTCTTTTTTTTTCTCACACAAAACAATCCAAAAAAACACCAACCTGAAGATTATTTCTTCATCTTTGCATCAATATCAGGAAAAAAAATCATTGGATGAAAAAACTCAGTATCATCATCTTATTGAGCTTGACCATGGGCAACCTCCTGCTTTCGCAGGGCTACAGCCACTATGGCAACAACCAGTTCAACCCTTTTGAACGCCATCTCTACCAACCAGGTAAAAATTTCCACACCTCCATAAAAGATTACAGGATGGATGAGCTGGAAAAAATTATGAATACGGACTCCGTCCTATATCTTGGCATAAAAATAAAGCCGGGAAAACAAAACTTCTGGAAAAGGATCTTCAACGACGACCTACTGGGCTGGCAGGATGAAGAGATCAAGGTTGTGATCAACCCCATTGTTGATTTCCAGCTGGGGCACGATGCCCCCTCGGGGCGCAACACTTTTGTCAACACCAGGGGTTTCTTCCTAAAAGGCAACCTGGGAAAAAACCTTCACTTTTACACCGACTATTGCGAAAATCAGGCAGCCTTCCCAACCTACATCGAAGAGTATATCGATAAAACCAGGGTAGTGCCGGGACAAGGGAAGAGCAAACGGTTCAAAACCGACGCCAACGACTTTGCGCAGGCCACAGGCTACCTATCCTTCAATGCCAACCGTTGGGTCAATATGCAGGTGGGGTTTGGAAAGAACTTCATTGGCGATGGCTACCGCTCACTAATCCTGTCGGATAATTCGTACAGCTACCCTTTTGCCAAACTGACAGCCACTTTTTGGAAGGTGAAATACATGATCATGTGGAACCAGATGAACTGGCTCAGCAGCGAAAACAGCAACGACGATCCCTATCCTAAAAAATATGGCGTATTCCATTACCTCGACTGGAACATCGGCAAACGCTTCAGCATTGGCCTGTTCGAAAGCGTGGTATGGGCCAAAGAGGACGAAACTGGCCACCGGGGATTTGAAGCGGCCTACCTAAACCCGATACTCTTTTTCCGTCCGGTGGAATATTCCCTTGGATCGCCCGACAAAATGTTGATCGGCCTCAACACAAAATACATTATCGCCAAAAACCTGACCATTTATGGACAGTTTGTGTTTAATGAATTTAAAGCCGACGAACTTTTTTCGGATAAAAAATGGTGGGGAAACAAATTTGGGTTCCAGGCCGGATTCAAAAGCCACAACTTGTTTGCCATCAAAAACCTGGATCTGCAATCGGAATATTCGCAAGTGCGTCCCTACACCTACACCGGCTACACGGCTGCCAACAATTATGGCAACTACAACCAACCGCTAGCACACCCATTGGGTGCCAATTTTCGCGAATCGGTCAGCATTGTCAATTACCGTTGCCGCCGTTGGTTACTGAAGGGGCAACTCAATGTGGCCATGTATGGCGACGACACCAAAGAGACCAACTTCGGACACGACATCTATTTGCCCAGCACAAGCCGCCCTTCGGACTATGGCCATTTTGTAGGCCAAGGGACAAAAACAGATTTACTTTTTGGCGATGCCAGCATCAGCTACCTGATCAACCCACGCAACATGTTCAACGTCTGTTTGGGAGCCCGTTACCGTAAAGCATCCACAACCGAAACCACTCAAGAGTCGAAACACATCTATTTCGCCATTCGCATGAGCCTGAAAAACCTCTATTACGATTTTTAAATGAAAAGCCGCAAGTAGTACCAAACTACTTGCGGCTCATATTTTAAAATCAACTTTGCCGATCAACGCATCCTACCACGAGAGATCTTTAAAAAAATTATCAAATCCAACTTATTCAATCTTCGTCAGCCAAAGTGTCTTTCAAATAATCCAAATCGGAATATTTATCCTCATAATCTTCACGCACATCATCTTTCAAAACACCATCATCGTCGTAATCGGTATCATCATCAACTATTTGCTGTGCTTCATAAGCGGTCATCTTTATCAAGTAGTAGTGGTCGTCGGTTTCGAATGGAAGTGCACTGACCAACTTGCCCTCCCTATTGTTAAAAGTAATCAGGTGTTCAGAAAAACCTTTGGGATACAACAACTTGATCTGTTCCTGCAAAGAGACATCCAGTTTCTCAAAATCTTTTATTATTCGCGGCTTATTTTGTATCATAGAAATTTAAGTGTTGATTATGGAACAACTAA
>JAGPIS010000077.1 GCA_018054835.1 Breznakibacter sp.
CCCGAGCAATTGAGTGTGGCCGAATTTGTGGAGCTGACCAACCTGGTGGCGGCGAATCCAGCACAGTAGTAGATACTTATTGTCAAATTTCAAAAAAGCTTCGACATGTCAAATTTTGAATTGACCCGGCAGTTTGTTGAAGAGCTCCAAAACCTGATCGTCAAAAAGGATGAAGCGGGTATAAAAGCTATTTTGAACGAACTGCACCCGGCCGATATTGCCGAACTTTACGTTGAGCTGGATATGGATCAGGCCCATTACCTCTATTTCATCATGGAGGATGATGTGGCTGCCGATGTGATCACCGAGCTGGAAGAGGACGACCGACGCCGGTTCCTCAACAGCTTGCCCAGTGAGGTGATTGCCAAAAGGTTCATCGACAATATGGATTCGGATGATGCTGCCGACATCATTTCCGAGTTCGACGATGAACGCCAGCGCGAGGTGCTTTCGCATATCGAAGATGTGGAAACGGCCGGTGATATTGTTGACCTGCTTCATTACGACGAAAATACAGCCGGGGGTTTGATGGCCAAGGAGCTGATCAAGGTCAAGGATACGTGGGGTATCCCCACCTGCTTGCGCAGTATGCGCCGTCAGGCCGAGAATGTGGATGAGGTCTATTATGTTTATGTGGTGGACCAGGATAATGTGCTCAAAGGCACCCTCTCCCTCAAACGTATGCTGCTCAACAGCTCATCGGAATCGCTGGTGAAGGATATTTATAATGACGACGTTATTTCGGTGAATGTTGACACCTCGTCCGAAGAGGTCAGCAACATCATGGACAAATATGGGCTGGTGGCTCTGCCGGTTGTGGACAGCATTGGCCGGCTGGTTGGGCGCATCACCATCGACGACGTGGTGGACATCATCCGCGAAGAAGCCGGGAAAGATTACCAGTTGGCTTCGGGTATCACCGAGGATGTGGAAGCTTCCGACTCCGTGTGGCTGCTCACCCGTGCACGGGTGCCCTGGTTGCTGATTGGGTTGATGGGCGGCATTGTGGGCTCACGGGTTATCGGAGGGTTCGAGTCTTACTTGGGTCGCTTCCCCCATTTGGCTTTTTTCATGCCGCTGATAGGTGCCATGGGTGGCAATGTGGGCATCCAATCGTCTGCCATCGTGGTTCAGTCGTTGGCCAGTGGGGTCAAGGATTTGGAAACTAGTTTGACCAAATGGCTTAAGGAGATCAGTGTGGCACTTTTGAATGCCACCGTACTCTCATTTATTATTTTTGGCTACAACCATTTTATTGGGTCGGATATGGCCTTGACCTATACCGTTTCGTTGGCACTCTTTTCGGTGGTGATATTCGCTTCCATGTTTGGCACGCTTATCCCATTGTTGCTCAATCGAATCAATATTGACCCGGCCGTGGCTACCGGGCCATTTATCACCACCATGAACGATATCATCGGGATGTTCATGTATCTGACCATCGGCGCATATTTTTACAATTTGTTTGCCTGATCCAAAGCAGCAGCCAATATCGGGTGTTTGGCCGACATTGGCTGGCTGTTCAGTTTCTTAGCAACCTAAGCTGCCGATGTGTTTATACATCTTTGCCAGTCCTCCTTCGCTGGTTTCTTTGTACAAGCTGGGCAGGTCATGGCCGGTTTGTTTCATCACTTCCACCACATGGTCGAAGCTTACGCGGTGTCGTCCATCGGAGAAGGTGGCGAAAATGTTGGAATCCAGGGCGCGCGCTGCGGCGAAAGCATTGCGTTCGATGCAGGGGATTTGCACCATGCCACATACCGGGTCGCAAGTCAATCCCAAATGGTGCTCTAGACCCATTTCGGCCGCATATTCTATTTGTGCCACCGATCCGCCAAAGAGCTGGCAGGCTGCCGCCGATGCCATGGCGCAGGCGACGCCTACTTCACCTTGGCATCCCACTTCGGCACCGGAGATGGAGGCGTTGTACTTCACCACGTTTCCAAAAAGTCCTGCTGTTGCCAGCGCCTTCAGGATGCGTGTTTCCCTGAAATCGTGTTTTTTATGCAGGTAATACAGTACGGCCGGCAGTACGCCAGAGCCGCCACAAGTGGGTGCGGTGACAATTTTCCCACCCGAAGCGTTTTCTTCCGAAACAGCTAGTGCATAGGCATACACCATGCCCCTGTTTTTTAACGATCCGTCATAACCTTTGGCTTTGATCAGGTAATCGCTGGCCTTGCGCCTGACACCCAGTCCGCCGGGCAACACACCTTCTTTTTCGAGGCCCCGGGTCACCGAATCCCGCATCACATCCCATATCTCTTTCAGGTAATCCCATATTTCAGGCCCTTCGCACTGCTCCACATACTCCCAATAGGTGGAACCATTTTTGTCGCACCATTTTTTAATGTCCTCAATCAGCGTGAAGTTGTAGAGCGACTGATGGTTTTCCTCCTTGGGTGCACCATCCGAAAGGGTACCGCCCCCTACGCTGTAGGTCGTCCATTCGTTGGTTTTATTTCCGGTACTGTCAAAGGCTTCAAATAGCATTCCATTGGGATGGAAAGGGAGTTCTATGGTGGGTTCAAATATTATTTGGGTTGGTGCAACTGGTTCAAGCACCTTCAGGATGGCTTCATCGGTCAAGTGGCCTTTGCCGGTTGCGGCCAAGCTGCCATAGAGCGTAATCCTGAATGATCCTGCCTGGCTGTTCCTGTTCAGGAATATCTCAGCTGCTTTTCGTGGTCCCATCGTGTGGCTGCTCGAAGGGCCATGTCCAATCTTAAAAAGTTCTTTGATTGAGTCCATACTTGAAATTTTTTATTGCGGTCGAATATAAGGATATTCCCTGTATTTTGTTGGTTCATCTTAAGCTCTTGTTTGTTGGGACTTTTTCTGTCAAGCATATTTTACGCCACATGAGCGGTTTTTGCACCAATATTTGTTAATAAATGAATAATCCGTTTATTTTTGGAACATATTTTCCTTATGCTCGTAACAAAGAGCTGGAAACATTTAATTTATGGGAAAGTGATGAAAAAACTATTTATTTTGATTGGAATCGTGTTGATGCCCATGATTGCAGAAGCACAAGTTGCTAAGTTTAAAGCAATGTTTACACTGAATTTTATCCGTTATATCGGTTGGCCAGAAGCTGCGAAACAAGGTGATTTTGTAGTTGGTGTCGTGCGCGACAAAGAGCTTGCCGACTGGTTGCGCGATCAATCGGCCGGGAAGAAATTCGGTTTTCAGGAAGTGGTGGTGAAGGAGTTCCGTTCTGCCGAGGAGGTGGTCGATTGCCAAGTGGTTTATGTGTCGGCCAATGTGAACTATTCAAAATCAGCTGCGACTATTGCCTCAAAAGTTAAGGGTGAAACCCTCATTATCACCGAAAGTGAAGGTGCCACCAATTCCGGAAGTATGATTAATTTTGTAGTTCGGGACGAAAAACTTAAGTTTGAATTGCATAAAGGCAATGCTTCGAAAAGTGGGATCCAATTTAGCAACAAATTGGAAACAATGAGTAATGCCATCAATCTATAAAATCTTGAAATATGTTTAAAATTAAACTGAATATAGCTCAAAAACTGTTGGCTGGTTTCGGAATCCTGTTTTTCTTTATTCTAATCAACGGAATAATCACTTCTGTTATTCTCACCAGGGGGCGCAGTATCACCCGTGATGTGACACAGGAATACATGCCGACTTCGGTTGCCCTGGAGGATTTGAAAGCCGTGTCAACGCAAAGCAAGATGTTGATTAAAAGTTGGGTTTATATTGAGCGTCAGCCATCCACCCCTGATAAAGAGAAGTTAGCTCAACTTATCGATAAGGATTACCCGGCTTTGAAGAGCAAGTTGACCAATTCTTCACAGGAGTGGACAGAGGAGGACAAGAAGTCTTTGGATTCGGTGTTTGTTTGTATGGAAAGCTCCTTTGAACTGCAAAAGGGCATTATGAATAGCCTCAACAGTTTCGAGGCTTACGACGATATGATGGCCACCATGGAGGCCGAATCGTTGGTGGAAGAAGGTGGTGAGGTGATAGTCCTGGGAGAAAAGGCCGAAAGTATTTTGAATGGTTTGTCGCAGCACTATGTGGCCACCAGTGATGAAGCACTTGGCAGCATGAATACATCTTTTTCTATCCTCTCCATTTTTATCGTGGTGATGAGTTTGCTGGTGATGGCTCTCTCTGCCGGTGTGGCTTACATCCTTTACAAGTCGATCATTGAGCCGCTTCAAAAAAGTGTTGCTTTTGCCAAAACCATCGGTCAAGGCGACCTTACAGCCAGTATTGAGTACCACCAGGATGATGAGATTGGACAGTTGGTGCAATCACTCAGTGTGATGGCTTCCAACCTTAAAGGGATTGTGGTTACTATTAAACAAAATGCCGACGAGCTGGTTTCTTCTGGGGCTTTGGTGCGCAACAGCTCGCTGCAGCTTTCGAAAGGTGCTTCGGAACAAGCTGCCAGTGCCGAGGAGGTTTCGACTTCCATCGAGGAGATGGCTGCCAATATTGATCAAAATACCGAAAACGCCATTGAGACAGAGAAGATCACCAACCAAACCGCTACCAATATCAAACAGTCTAACGACTTGTCCAATGAAGCGGCCCATGCCATGAAATCTATTTCTGAAAAAATTGGTGTGATTGGTGACATCGCGTTCCAAACCAATATTTTAGCCTTGAATGCAGCTGTTGAGGCCGCCAGGGCCGGAGAGCATGGCCGTGGTTTCTCGGTGGTGGCCTCCGAAGTGCGTAAATTGGCTGAGAGGAGCAAACATGCCGCCGATGAAATTGTTGGATTAGTGAAAAGGGGTATGAAGGTTTCGCACGAAGCTGGTCATAAAGCCCAAATGCTGGTGCCCGATATTGAGCGTACCACATTGTTGATTAAAGAAATTTCTGCCGCCAGTATCGAGCAAAAAACCGGTGCCGAGCAAATCAACATGGCAATGCAGCAGTTGAATGTCATCACGCAGGAAAATGCTTCTTCGAGCGATGAGTTAACCCAGGGTGCCAACCAGTTGGCTCGTTTGGCCGACAACCTTAAAACCGCCGTAGGTTATTTCAATATCGGAGAAGATGACAATTTGCCCAAAGGAAGTGCCAATAAGGGCGGGGCAACGACTTCACGCTCATCCGAAACAAAAGTGGCGCATAAACGTAAAAGTGCAAGCGTATCGGTAAAAGGCACGAAAATTGATTTGAATCCTACTGTGACGAGTGAGTACGATTTGGATAATTATGAGAAATTTTAAACGTGAGGCATCAATAATTTAAAACTCTTTTTATGGCGGAACCATTTAATATTCAATTTTCAAAGGGTGCGAATCTCCAGGTTGTCTCTTTTTCGGGTCAACTGGTGATTAACCATATAGAGAAAATTATAGATAGTGCAAAGGAGCATCTCGATTTTGACAAGTCGGTGGAGGTTGTTGTGGAGGATTGCGGAAATATCGATATCACTTTTATTCAATTTCTCATAGCTCTTCAGAAAACATGGATGCAGAATGGATTAGAGTTTTCTGTAAAAGCTTCTGTCAAGGAGGAGTTGATCCGGTTGGTGGAGAATGCGGGATTTATTAATGTATTGAAATAGAAATTATTATATTATGGCAAAAACAGTTCTTATTGTTGATGATTCTGAAAGTATTCGTGAAGTTGTCAATTTTACTTTGCAAAATGAAGGTTATGACGTGCTGGTTGGCGTGGATGGTGAAGATGCTTTGAAATTCCTGGATGGCCGCACCATTGATATCGTGATTACCGATTTGCACATGCCTAATTTGGATGGTCTTGGGTTGATCCGTAAAATCCGTGAAATGGAGAGCTACAAGCATATTCCAATCCTGTTCCTGACCACCGAATCGCAGGCTGAGAAGAAGATGGAAGCAAAAGAGGCGGGTGCCACCGGTTGGATTATCAAACCGTTTGTTCCGGCTAAACTTTTAAGCGCCATTACCCGCGTTATTAGATGATAGAACAGATAAGAAAAATTTTTCTTTCTGAAGCATCTGGTCAACTGGAGTTAATTGAAACCATCTTGAGTGGTGGGGATTTTTGTGGCGGTGATAATATGATGGTAGTGATTCAGCGGACTATGCATTCGATGAAAGGTTCGGCACCCATGTTTGGATTCGAGCATGTGGCCGATCTTGCTTTGGCTGTGGAGCAATCGTATAAACGCTTTATCATCAGTAATGTGGATTGTGTGCCGGATTCGGTTTTGGATCAAACGTGGCAGGCTGCATCGGTAATACGTGAATGTCTTTCTACTTTGGAAGTGCCTTGTGAAGAGGTGCTGCGGAGGAAGAGAGAATTGATTGATTATTTTAATCAGCTTCAATAGAAAATGCTCTGATTATGATAGATAGATTTAAGGCGAAATTTGTAGAGGAATCTCTTGACAATGTGAACGATCTGGAGGAAGCCCTTTTCCTGTTGGAGAAAGATTCTAAAAATAAAGAGATCATAGAACGTATTTTCCGGGCTATGCACTCGTTAAAAGGTGGTGGAGCCATGTTTGGTTTCAACGACCTGAGCGAGTTTACGCACAACCTGGAAACCGTTTTTGATATGGTGCGCAATAATAAGTTGGATGTGGATTACGATTTGATCTCACTTACTTTTGCTTCCATCGACCATATCAAACGGCTCCTTCAGTCGGGCGACTTGAAAGATGCCTCTGATATCCAAGAGCAGAAAAAGTTTGTTGAAAAAGTACAAGGTTACATCAAGGGCCAAGGATCGCCTGCCGGTGCCACGTTTTCCGAGGTGTCGCAAGTGCAAAACTCCGGTTCATGGGCCAACTACCTGATTACCATCCGGCCATCGGAATTGTTGCTTAAAAATGGTACCAATCCATTTTTCCTTATCGAAGACCTTTCGGCACTGGGCGAATCTCAAACACTCGTTTTTGTTTCGCGCATTCCCGAATTGGCCGGCTTGAATTGCTTGAGCCTCTATGTGGATTGGCAGGTGGTGCTTTACACCGACCAAAGTATCAACGACATCAAAGATGTCTTTATTTTTGTTGAGGACGATTGTAAGGTGGATATTCAACCTTTGCCTGCCGGCCGTTACATCGACGGGCAGACAATGTTCGAAATTGTGGAACGTGCCCGGGTGTCGGAGCAATTTTTGACGGTTGACGATTTCGCCGTGTTCAATGTTCAAGCCGATGACCAGGCCAGCAGTGAGCAGGATGTTTCCCCTAAAATCCAACTTAAAGAACATAAAATTTCCAGCATACGGGTTTCATCCAAAAAAATTGATGAGCTGGTGAATGCCGTCAGTGAATTGGTGACCATTCAGGCACAACTGAACCTGTTTGCCGAAAAGAGTGGCAATGCCACCATGTCGGCGCTGGCTGAAAATATTCAAAAAATTACCCGTCAACTTCGCGACAATGCTTTTGAAATCAGCCTGATTCCATTGCAAAGCGAGTTGATGCGATTCCAACGGCTGGTGCGCGACCTGTCGAAGGAGATGAAAAAAGAGGTCGATTTTATCATTGAAGGCGGCGACATTGAGCTGGATAAAAATATTATCGAGCACCTTACCGATCCCTTGCTCCATATCCTGCGCAATTCGGTTGACCATGGTATAGAGCTTGGCGAGGATCGGATCAAAAGCGGCAAATCGCCCAAGGGCACCATCGTTTTCAAAGCTTACTATTCCGGCTCTTCGGTAATTATCAAGGTGGCTGATGATGGAAAGGGAATTGATCCTGATTTTATTTTCCAAAAGGCCGTTAAAAAAGGTATCATTGACGAAAAGGATGTGCTCACCCGCAAGGAGATTTTCGACTTGGTATTTGT
>JAGPIS010000078.1 GCA_018054835.1 Breznakibacter sp.
GGTATGCCCAATGGTTTTCCTGTTTATTTTATTGTTGCGTATGGGTTCGGTGTATGGTCAGTGTTTGGGTGTGAGTAAAAAAGTGACCGGATTGGCTTGATTGGTGTAGGCATTTTCGGGCACTTCAAAATCAATTTCAAAGGGGACAACCTCGCTGGAGGTGATGTTGATTTTGTACTTTCCAGGCTCCAGGGTTATGATGAATGGTGCCTTGGGGCTTTTGGCCGATAGTTGAGCCACCAATTTGCCATTGGTATTGAAAACCATAAAGTCGGGTGTTATTTCCGGCTTGCGGTTCGACGGGCGATCCTTGATCTCCAGGTTGCAACGGTATATGGCCACAGGTGTTGGTTTGCTAGGGAATACCACCTGGTAGATGTCCCTGTTGCCCAATCCTTCGGGTCTGACGTTGGCAATATAGGCATAGCGGCCATCGCGGCTGAAGCTGATGGACATATTGTCGTAGGTGTCGTTGATGGGGTAGGGCAGCTGCACCGGCTCGCCCCACTCTTTTGTCGCCGGGTTGTAGTCGGACTGATAAAGGTCGTAACCACCCATGGTACCCG
Source organism: Breznakibacter sp. (assembly GCA_018054835.1). Taxonomy (GTDB): domain Bacteria; phylum Bacteroidota; class Bacteroidia; order Bacteroidales; family Marinilabiliaceae; genus JAGPIS01. Next base: position 567 of record JAGPIS010000078.1, read on the forward strand.
GCCGGTTGGAGGAAAAATAGAGCCGTTGGCCATCGGGCGAAAAGGTGGCGTAATTGTCGTCGTCGTCGGAGTTGATCTTTCCCGGCAATAGGCGGGCTTCACCCCAAGCATTGTCGGGCATCCTGATGGCGAAAAACAGGTCGAGCCTATTGTTGGTATTGGTTCCCGAAAAAACAATGGTGTCGCCTGTCGCGCTCAGCGAGGCGCTGTATTCCGGCCCACCCATGTCGAAGGGCAACCCCAGCGGGAAACCTTGGTTGATTCGGCCTTTGCCCATATAGGTTGCGCTGGCCAAAACCGGTTCCCCATTTTGGTTGGTATTAAAGAAAAGTTCGTTGGTGGATTCACTATAGCCGGCCGAGAATTCATCAAAAATGGTATTGACGCCGCCTCCCAGTGTTTTGGCTTCGCTCCAGGAAGTGCCGTTGTTCTCGCTCACCTTGATGTTGTAGTAATAGATGCCCGCATAGGAGTTGAACCGCTCATCCGAAGTGTAGAAAAGGGTTTGGTGGTCGGCCGTCACAAAGGGATTGAGGTCGGCACGCGATGAGTTGATCTCCTTCCCAAGGTTGATGAGCTTCACATTCAGTGAGTCGGCTACCATTCGCCGTGCGTTGTTGATTTGGGCTTCCAGGGCATCGGCTTTTTCGGTATCTGCCTTGGCGGTTGCCTGCTGCCGGAATTGGTTCAGGTAATCCAGTGCCTCGTCGAAACGGTGTCCATAAAAAAGAGCTTGCGCCATTTGATAATTGACGATCGTCTTGTCCGGGTTGAGTTTGGCCATTTGCTCAAGGTAGGGGATGGCGCGCTCTCGGGGGTTGTTGTCGCTCAGGATGCAATCAATGATCTTCTCCAATACGGCGCTATTCTCCGGGGATTTGTTGTAAACCCTCAAATATTCCCTTAAAGCTCTCTCGTAATTGAAGTATTTGTAGTAGTCATCCCCTTTTTTTTCATAATTGGTTTGTGCCATGACGCCTTGGCACAACATGACAATAAAAAGCAATATGGTATGTGGTTGCATTGGGTTTAAGTTTGATTCTGATTTTAAAGGAAATAAAAAAAAGAATTATTCACAATTTTTTTCCACCAGATTACAACAAAAGCAGGTTTGTGTTGTTTTAGTTACCAGTTATGGATATATAAATCAATATATTATGAAAACATGTATTTTCGTTTTTTTAGTCTCATTATCTCTTTCTCCTGTAGTATTGACTGCGCAGTCGACCCAAAGTGGTTCATCCCCAATACATCCTTTCCCAGCCCTGAAATATGAATATTCGGCGTTGGAACCCTATATCGATTCAACGACGATGTCGGTCCATTACAACCGCCACTACCGCGGTTATTATAATAATTTTTTAAAGGCGATTGAAGGCACCCCATTGGCCGATAAGACGGTGGAAGAGATTTTGGCACAAGTGTCTAAACATTCCACGGCCATCCGCAACAACGGCGGCGGGTATTACAACCATCTTTTGTTTTGGGAAAACATGAGCCCCAATGGAGGTCAACCATCTGCGGAACTACAAAAAGCCATCGTCAAACGGTTTGGTTCGATGGAGGCGTTTCAAAAGGAGTTTGCGGCTGCCGCCCTATCTGTATTTGGCAGTGGCTGGGCTTGGCTGATCCTTTCCGAAAATAACGAACTTGCCGTGGTGACCTCGTCCAATCAGGACAGCCCCATGATGGATGTGGCGCCCGTTAAAGGCAAGCCCCTGTTGGCGCTCGATGTATGGGAACATGCCTATTACTTGAAATATCAAAATAAAAGGGTCGATTACATAGAATCGTTTTGGAAGGTAGTTGACTGGCAAACGGTGAGCAACCGTTACAAGGCATTGAAAAAATAAGTAGTTTGTTTTTAGTTGGGTTTAGATGTTGTAGTTAAGAAGGTGCCGTGCTGTTTCAGTTCGGCACCTTTGCTTTTGAGATGGCTGAGAGAGTGCCAATATACTGTGAATAGAAGTATTGTTAGATGATTTGATGTAAGTCTGAAAGACTTGACCCTCATAACACTAGGTATGATAAAATTTGGTAACTTTACACTTACCATTCCAAAACAAGAAATAAAGCTATTATATGAGTTACACACGTCTATTGTATCATGTTGTTTTTAGGACAAAAGCAGGTGAAAATACAATTCCCGAGGCTCATTGTGCCGAGTTGTATGGGTATATAATGGGGATTGTCCATAATAAGAAATCAAAGCTTTATCGTATCGGGGGCATGCCCAATCATATTCATTTATTGGTGGATATCCATCCCTCTATTGCGTTGTCTGATTTTATGAAAGAATTGAAAGAGTATTCGAGTAAATGGTTGAAATCAAATACAAGTTTTCCCCATTTTGATGGATGGGCTGTTGGTTTTGCTGCATTTACTTATAATTTTAATGACAAACAGATGATAGTTAATTATATTAATAATCAGAAAGAGCATCATAAGGTAGTGAGCTTTGAGGATGAATATCGCCAATTAATAATAGAAAATGGAGTAGATATCGACGAGCGGTATTTTTTGAAGGATTGATAGCGTCCTGCCTTTCAGGCAGAGTCTTTTGCTTGGCTGTTTCCCAGTGTCGCTGCCCCTGGGTTATTAAGGTTTGTCCTTTCAGGACAACTGGCAGAGATGGCTGTGATAGTGCCCAAAGATTATCAAACTAAGTATTGTTAGGTGGTTAGTCAACAAGTCTGAAAGACTTGACTCTCATAACCCCAGGTAAGCGTAGCGCAGCCTGGGGTTAGTTAACCTCTGAGGTGTCTTGCCTGAAAGGCAAGACCGTTAAGGTAATGCTTCCTTCCAGGCAGTGCCTGCGGTTGATGTCTCCCATTGTCGCTGCCCCTGGGTTATTAAGGTTTGTCCTTTCAGGACATCCTGACCACGTGACTATTAGACTTTATGACTTAATTTTGAACCAATTCATTTTTTAAAGATAAAATAGACCGCCAGCACCAAAAAGGCAAAACCAATCAGGTGGTTCATCTTGAACTGCTCGTTGCGGAAGAAAATGAAGGAGAAGATCATAAACACCACCAAGGTGATCACCTCTTGCAGCACCTTTAACTCCACCAGGCTGAACGGCCCCCCATGCCCCTTGTATCCCATGCGGTTGGCGGGCACTTGAAAACAGTACTCGAAGAGCGCGATTCCCCAGCTTAGCAGGATGATGGCGATTAGCCCCAGTTTGCTGAACCATTTCCATTCGCTGAATTTCAGGTGGCCATACCAGGCCAGCGTCATGAAACTGTTGGAGAGTATCAACAACAATATGGTGTAGAAACCTTTCATCGGATGTTCTTTAATGAGCTATATTAAACCGGCTGCAAAAATACCGGTTTTTGTATGGTTTGATGCTTTTGGATGGCTATTTTTTAACCATTCGCCAACCCAATTATTTGCAGGTTGTTGAAAACAATGCTTAATTTAGCCTTCCTAATTGACATACCTCATTTTTTATGGATACCATTGAGTTCAAACCGCTGACTTATTCCGATTTGACTGAAGTGAAACGGATTTATGATTATTATATCCTGAACAGTACGGCAACGTTCCATACCGAGCCGGTTGGCGTCGATGAGTTGGCCTCGGCCATCCCCTTGGCGCACTCGCGTTATGCCTCGTTCCTGATTCTTTGCAACGGGCAGGTGGCCGGTTACTGCTATTCCACCTATTATAAGAACCGGCAGGCCTACAACCGCACCGCTGAGGTTACCATCTACCTGCTGCCCGAGTTTGCCGGCAAGGGCATCGGCAAGCTTGCTTTGAAACGGATGGAGGCAGCTTCACTCGAAAAGGGTATCGTTGTTTTGTTGGGCGTTATCTCGGGCGAAAATGTGGAGAGTATCGCACTTTTTTCGAAAATGGGGTATGAGCAGTGTGCTAATTTCAAGCGGGTAGGCGAGAAATTTGGTCGACTGCTCGATGTGGTGGTCTATCAAAAGGAGTTGCAGCCATGAGTCAACCATTGCACATCACCATCATTGGTGCGGGTAATGTGGCCTGGCACCTGGGAGCCGCCTTGGCGCGGCACAACATCATCGATGCGGTTTATAGCCGTCAATTGCATCACGCGCAGCAACTGGCTGCCATCACCGGCGGGCAGGCCATCGACCAGCCCGGTCAGCTGCCTACCTGTTCTGACATATACATCATAGCGGTAAGCGACGATGCAATCAACTCCTTGAGTGAAGCCCTGTCGCCGTTGAACGGTTTGGTGGCCCACACCTCGGGGAGCGTGCCCATCTCATCGCTCCAACGTTTTAACCGGCATGGGGTGTTCTACCCGTTCCAAACTTTTTCGAAGCAGAAAGAGGTTTGTATGGAGGAGGTTCCAATGCTGCTTGAGGCCAACACCCCATCCGACCTTGGTTTGCTTGGGCAATTGGCTTCATCCATCTCCAACCGGGTGATGGAAGCCTCATCGCAGCAACGGTTGCAATTGCATATTGCCGCCGTTTTTGCCTGCAATTTTACCAACCACTTGTATGGCATTGCCAGCGATATTTTGGGCAAGGCCAGTTTGCCATTCGACCTGTTGCACCCTTTGTTGCACGAAACCACGCAAAAAGCTTGCACCATGGATCCCTATCTGGCTCAGACAGGACCTGCCGTTCGGGGCGATGCGCAGGTGGTGAACAAACATTTGATGCTGCTACGCAACCATCCACAGTGGCAGCAGCTCTACCGGATGATGAGTCTTGAAATTGCCGGGCAACACCATGTTGGGTTTAAAGAAGAGATAGTATAATTCAGATAATCAAATAATCAAATAATCAAATAATCAGATAACGCAATTGTGATGAGTAATTTTAAAGAGGATTTGATGAAGGTGAAGGCTTTTGCCTTTGATGTGGATGGTGTGCTTTCGCAGCAGTTTGTTCCCATGTTTCCCAACGGCGAACCCATGCGGACGGCCAATATTAAGGATGGCTTTGCATTGCAGCTCGCTGTCAAGCTGGGTTATCGGATAGCCATCATCACAGGTGGTAAAACCGAAGCCATTGCCAACCGTTACCAGGCATTGGGCATTGAAGATGTTTTTATGGGTGTTTCCGAAAAGTTGCCCGTCTTTAATAGCTGGCTCGAAAAACATGGACTTTCGGCCGATGAGGTGATGTACATGGGCGACGACATCCCCGATTTGCCTGTGATGCGCGTGGTAGGGCTCGCCGTGGCGCCGGCCGATGCTGCCGAAGAGGTAAAGTCTGTCAGTAAATACATTTCCGACCGCAATGGCGGCCAGGGATGCGTGCGCGATGTGGTGGAGCAGGTTTTGCGCGTCCATCACCATTGGGGTAACGACCATACTTGGTAAATATTTTTTGGGGAGCGGTGGATTGATGGTGATTCATTGCTCTTTTTTTATTTTTATAGCGCAAAATTCTTATATTTAGCAAGTTGTTGAGTCAGTTCTGTTACTAAATAAATATGTCATGGCCTTTTTGAATCTGATCCGTTACAAAAATCTCTTGATTATTGCCTTGCTACAAATCCTGCTGCGATATGGTTTGATCATACCCATTCTTGACTATTATCAAATCCAACCGGTTTTGTCAACGGCTCTTTTTGCGGTATTGGTCTTTTCAACGGTCATGTTGGCTGCCTCGGGTTATGTCATCAACGATTATTTCGATGTCCGCATCGATCGGGTCAATCGCCCTGGAAGGGTGGTGGTGGGCAATACCATCTCCCGGCGCTTGGTGCTGCTGATGCATGTGCTCTTTACGCTGGCGGGGGTTTTTGCCGGGTTGCTTATCTCGTTTGTCTTCCGTAAAGAGAGTTATGCCTTGATGTTTGTGGCTTTGCCGGTTCTGTTGTGGTACTATTCCACCATTTTCAAAAAGCAGATGCTGGTGGGCAACATTGTGATTGCCTTGCTCACGGCTCTGGTGCCCTATGTGGTGGTCTCGGTTGAGTTCACTGCATTGGTCAACCAGTATGGGTATGATATCACCAATGGGGAGGCCTGTTCGGCTGCCTGGTTCTGGACAACCGGCTTTGCTTTCTTTGCCTTTATCACCAATCTGGTGCGCGAAATCATCAAGGATATGGAGGACATCAAGGGCGACCGGCTGGGGGGATGCCATACGCTACCCATCGAAATGGGGATTGTCAACTCCAAAATAGTGGTGAATGTGCTACTTGGCTTTATGTTGGTGGTGATCTGGGGCGTCTATTTTTACATTCCCGAAATCAAACAGATTCCCATGGCTCTGCCATATCTGATTGGCCTGTTGTCGGTGCCTGTTGTGATGTTGATGGTTAAGGTGCACTTGGCCCGCCGTACCATCTCTTTTCATCGCGCCGGAACACTTGGTAAAATTGTTATGCTTTTGGGGATTCTATTTATTGCTTTGGTGGGGATGCTCTATTAATCGAAAGTTGTTCAGGATATGTGGTTGAACAGATGCCCAATTCAATCTAAAATTATATTTTTGCAAGAGTAAGTAGAGGAAAAGTATTATGTTGGATAATCTGCAAAAGTATAAGGTGGTTCTGGCCAGCAATTCGCCCCGGCGGCAAGAACTTTTGAAATCGCTGGATATTGATTTTGAGGTGATGGTGAAGGATGGGGTGGAGGAAGATTTCCCTCAAACCCTCAAAAATAGAGAGGTGGCCGAATACCTGGCCGTAAAAAAAGCACAAGCCTATGCCGATGAGGTTAAAAAGGACAATCTTTTGCTGATAACATCCGACACCATTGTGGTGTGCGATGGCCTCATCCTCGGAAAGCCTACCGATGCCCAAGAGGCTCAAGAGATGTTGAAGATGCTTTCGGGAAAAAGCCATAAGGTGATTACTGGCGTGGCACTCACAACTCCCCATGTGCAACGCTCTTTTTCGGTTAAGACAAAGGTTTACTTCAAACGGCTGAGCGAGGCCGACATCGAGTATTACATTCGCAAATACCAGCCATTCGACAAGGCTGGAGCTTATGGTATCCAGGAATGGATAGGCCTAGTGGGCATCGATTATATCGAAGGCTCTTACCATAATGTGATGGGGCTCCCTGTGCAACGCCTCTATGCCGAGTTGCAGCGCTTGTGACTTTTGTTTGCTTGTGGAAAAATTGTTTTTCGTATTTTTAATGCGTGGGCGAAAAT
>JAGPIS010000005.1 GCA_018054835.1 Breznakibacter sp.
AATCCGGGGATGCTTCAAGGTTATCAAACTCTTTCGACCCACACAGGGGTACTCCAAGCCCATTGGTTGTCGCGCTGGCGAACCCTCAGGTAATAGTGATCGGTGTCCAATTCAGGCTGGTCGTCCATCATGCCATGCTCAATGGTGAAAGCAGAAACCGGTGCTGCCCTGTTAAAGTTGATGGATTCACTCAACCAACCATTCATGAAATGTCCTTTTGACCCATTCAACAAGTCATTCAAAGAGTGGCTGAACGACTGCCCGTTGAATGAAGCCGTCAACAAAGCAGACTTAGGCATGGTGACATCCAGAATAACCGCCTGCAAGGCGGGCGTTAGCACATTGGGGTTTTTCACCGAATACATCTCCAGGTTAACTTCACGATCGTTTTTAGAAAGGATCCGGTTCACATTGGTCTCATGCAGATCGGAGGTGCTGATTTTGTTTTTCTGGGGCGAGGTATAAGCCGCTCCCCTAAAACATGGTGTCGCCTGATGAATGACACCATCTGATATCTTAAGCGATCCATCCCAGCGAACTGGCTCTTCGGAACGGTTCCATCCAAAATCAATTTTCATTTTTGCCCGGATAGTCTCCTCTGCGGGAATAACAGCCGTGTAAGGCCCGTTCAAGCGTGCAATGCACTTCCCATTCTTGATCAAATCGACATAATCGATAAAATTCTCTCCCTCCACCCGGAAATAGATTGTCCGCTGGCTTCCCTTTATCACATCACCCATCTGGGCATCGTTAATTCTGAAATCAATTTTGATCTTGTCGCCTGTCACGCAGTAAACCCTGCGGTTGCGCATGGCTTCCCAAAGGGAATCGCGCGAAAGGTCGGGTGCCAACACGGCCACTCGGCCATCACCATAACTACCCGGATAGCCGGCATGCTGATCGGTGGATCCAATCAGTCCGAATTTATGCCCTTGGCTTAGGCCATACTGAACGGTGGCTTCATAAACACGAGGGCCCATGTCGTGCAAGTAGTTGTAGTCGCCCAAGTCACTCTCGGCAAGGCCATGACGCGAAAACATCTCCACGAATGGCGTTTGATCGCCTTCCTTGAAATGGTTCCAATTGTATCCACGGTAACCGGTTTGGTAACCCATATGGTGGGGCGTGATGAATGCCTTTTGTCCTTTGAGCTGCTCCATCAGATGGGGAACACTGTTGGCTTCCAGCAAAGGGGCATCCAGGTCGTGGTGGAGTACAACATGGTCGCCATGTTCCATGCTGTGGCATTCGTAGGAGATGAAAGTCAGGAACTCGCCCTCACGGTTGTAGGCTTTGGTCATTTCCGCATATTTGGGCCACCCCTCTTTACGCAACCGCACAAAAGCTCCGGTATGATAATCAATGACCCACTTGAGCCGCTCATCGTTGGCACCTGGAATATCGGGCCAAAGGGCATGTGGCGTCACAGCCACAAAATCCAATTGTTGACGGGCTGCTTCAAACGCCGATTTCATATCACCGTGCCCATAAGTCAGGTTACAGTGGTTATGAATATCGCCAAAGAATATTTTACTGTTGTCGGCTCCTGGAGCAACAAATGAACTCTTGGCAGAGGAAGCCGGTTTACATTGTGTGATTATGGAGCTTACGGCTGCCAGTCCCAAACAACTCCAACCCGTATTACTGATAAATTTCCTTCTATTCATACTTATATTTTTAAACAGAATAACACATCGAACCAAAAACTATTCTTTCACAAAAGACTGAGAATGGATCTCATCCGGATCCGAATCATGATACTCAACCTGAAGCTCCTTCAACTGTTTTTTTAGCTGCTCCTGGAGCGTTTCGAAACCAGGACGGCCATACAGATTATTCAACTCCAGAGAATCTTCCTGCATATCATAAAGTTCCCATTCGTCCACATCGTTATAAAAATGGATGAGTTTATACTGATCTGTTCGAATGCCATAGTGCCGTTTAACACTATGCCAAGAGGGATATTCATAATAATGGTAGTAAACAGCTTTCCGCCAATCGTCAGGAGTCTTTCCGCCTCCATCGAGTATGGGAACCAAAGAGCGGCCCTGGATTTCATCTGGCACGCTAAGGCCTACCAAGTCAAGGAAAGTAGATGCAAAATCGATGTTCATGCAAAGCGCTTGCGAAGTCGTGTTACCCTTGATTTTTTTCGGATAGCGTATCAGCAGCGGTGTACGTTGGCACTCCTCGTACATGAACCGTTTGTCGAACCAGCCATGCTCCCCCAAGAAGAAACCCTGGTCGGAGGTATAGACAATGATAGTGTTGTCAAGTTCACCAATGGTTTCGAGATATTTCATCAACCGCCCCACATTTTCATCCACCGCAGCAACCGTTGCCAAATAATCGCGCATATACTGCTGATACTTCCAACTCACAAGCTCTTTCTCACTCATGGAGTGGCTCTTGAACTCCTCAATGCGTTGTTTGTAAGCCTGGTCCCAATGGTTTTTCTCCTCTTCTGTCATACGGTTGTAAGCAGCGGCAAACTGCTCCAGCCCCAACTCACTCCTATTGGCCCGCCCCACATCTTGCTTGTTGACGTCTCCGGCATGGTTCACCTGAAGCGTTGGATCGAGCTGATCGCGCGTGGCTATTTTCAAATCCCAATCGGGAAACATATGTTTTCCAATCTCCATCTCCTGCTCCTTGGCCGCCCGTCCGCGAGTTTCATATTGGTCGAACAGTGTTGCCGGCTCGGGGAAGGTGACATCATTGTACATGCCCAAGTGCCGTTGGGCAGGCATCCAGTTGCGATGTGGCGCCTTATGATAGTAAAGCACCGCAAAGGGTTGGTTCGGGTTTCGGCTTTTTATAAAATCAATGGTTTTTTCAGTGATGACATCCGTCACATACCCCGATTCGGTGATCTCCTTCCCATTTTCAATAAACTTTGGCTGGTAATACTCGCCCTGACCAATCAAAACGCTCCAAAAATCGAAACCTTGCGGGGCTGAGTTCAAGTGCCATTTTCCGACCATGGCAGTTTGGTAGCCATCGGCCTTCAACAATTTGGGAAACGTCATCTGGTTGCCATCAAAAGTTTTTGAATTATCGGTAAACCCATTCATATGACTGAGCTTCCCTGTCAATATGCAAGCCCGTGAGGGTCCACTAATGGCATTGGACACATAGCAATGGTCGAACCGCATGCCCTCGCGGGCCAACCGATCCAAGTTAGGGGTATGTACCAGCTTGCTGCCGTAACAACTCATGGCCTGTATGGTATGGTCGTCAGTCATAATCATCACAATATTGGGACGTTTCTCCACTTGACGGGCACATCCCACCGACACAAACGCCATCGAGGCCATCCCGGCCCAATTGACCCATCTATTGCTATTCAATAAATTCATAATCATAAACATCCTAATAAACATCCACTTTGAAACATTTTGCTTCAGAACCGCCAAAGACCTTAATCAAATAAACACCCTTGACAAATGACTCTAAATCAACCACTCGATTATCAACTACACCATCTGCATGCGTCAATGACGAACCAGAAACAGACAGAACAGACAAGTTAAATGGCCGTTCAGAAGAAGAACTTATCCGATACTGATTGCTGTTGACCTTCAAGCATCTAAAACCAGCAACATTTTGAGGTGGTGTTGGCAATGAAGTTGCCAACTTTTCCAAACCCACACGATAGGATTTGCCATCCTTGACAACCACTTTAATTAAGGTGGTTCCCCGTTCGGTCACAACAACCGAGACACCATCGTCGCCACCCACACCCTGCCAGCTGCCGGCAACCTCCATCTCGTAATTGAATTCCTGTCCAATGGCCTTAACCTGCGAAGGAGTCAGCTTGTCAATATTGGCTGCCGAGGGCCTCCGCATATCGGGATCACTCAAAACCATGTGCAACTGATTATCTCCAATCAATTGATACATAACAACCGAAGGGGAATTCACCCTCAAAATCAACCCCGCATTGGTGTGCTCACCAGCCTCGAACAAGGCAGCGCCCAAGGTCTGTGTTGCCTTATTGAGGACAACATGGGCTTGTTTATCCTGCCTGACAATCTGGAGAGGATTGCTGCTCAAACCCCTGTATTGTTCCAACATATTGGCGTCGGGCTTGATGAGGTGGCAATAGGCGTACGAAGCATCAACCGGCGCCTTGCCATGGTTGATATAGGCTGTCATCAGACTCCCACTTTTCACCAGATCGACCGTACCATTTTGCACTAGAAAAAAATTGCCAAAATTGTCTCGGATCAGAGGTTTCTGAAAGCCAGTTTGAGAAACGGAGACAACTTGATCATTAACCATGACTTCATCGCCATCGACCAACTCATTCTGGAAAAGGGTAGTCTCTGTTTGATTGTTGGTTCCCCGACTGTTGCTGATGCCGCTCCCTAGGCACAACAAACAATTATCAAATGCAAATACCGATTTGCGGGAATAGAGGGTGTTGTCGAACGTGTTGTCATGCAATATCATGGAAACCATAGAAGCCTGATCGGACAACACCACCCCACCCAGGAAGGGTTGATCGGAAAAATTACGGTGCCGACCGGCGCCACCATTATTGAAATCCAAGGCATTGTTGCTCACATGCTTGGTAGTTGTTCCAGGAATCCGGTTCCAGTCATACGCCGGGTTGCCAAACACCAAACTTCGCCGCGAATCGTTAAGCGATCGGAATTCAACCTGGCCATAACTCAAATAACGGCCAAAGACATTTTCAGTACCGGAGCTCTCGTAATCCCAAATATACTTGCTAAAGCCCTTGACACTTAAATGCCAATCGGCCTGCCGGGTAATAAAAAGCCCTGAGAAAGGTAAAAACAAGCTACCTCTTAATGGCTGTTCGGCTGCATCGGCCACATTATTCGCTCTCAGCATGAGCTCCACTTCGCCCAAGGTTGTTTTAAAGGCAATATCCGCAGAACTCTTGGCGATCAAAGATTTCAAGGGATCCTCCAAAGGGCGCCACAACCGTTTAAAAGCAGCCACCAACTCCTTGTCAGGTTCGGGTAGGCTCAAGGCCAAATAAGCGTAGGCAGGTAGAATATCCTCCAGCACCGATTCCTGATTGGGGAAACGCCCACTGGCGCCATTGGGCACCGAATAATTGGCTGCGGTGAACCGAAATGTCAGCAAGGACTGCTTCAACACATGGAACACCTCATCGGACAAGGCATAAGGCGTGCCGTGGAGCAAATAATAGATAAAAGTACCCGCATATAGCGCATCGGGGAAATAGGCACTGAAATAGGTGCCACGATGGTGGTAACCCGAAAAATCAGGTTTAAAAACATCCAAGTACCCATTGGTAACCGAAAAAGCATTCTCAAAATACTTTTTCACCTCATAAAGTGAGGCTGCCTGCTTACCTGGCTCTTGCTGCATCAATGCATAAAAAAGCTTTGCCATAGCTAGGGTGCGTACGTTGTCGGCATTATCGCCAGGATTTTCAAAATCCATCATGCAATCGCCAAAAAGACTAAACCATCGTAGCGTCTTTAATTCCCGAGATAATTGTTGCGATGAAAACCCGTTACGGGCAATAAACAAGGAATGAAAATAACCACTACTGCGTAGTTTCTCCATATAAAGGGTACCCAAAGCACTACCATCAGCCCATCCCTGGTTATGATACCAATCCTGTATCATGATCAGATTATTGAGGCTCTCTGTCCGGTTGTTCAAACGATAGTCAAGCGCCAGTTGAATCAAATATTTTTCGCTAACATCCCTGAATCGAAGTGTCGGGGTATTATCAATCAAGGCCGGTGTAAACTGCGGGAAAAGTCCTTCACCTTGAACCGTCCCATCGGCCGAGTGAGTCAAACCAAGATCGGGATAAGCAGCCACACCACGCGACACCCAGCGGTTCACCGCATTCAAACGCGACTGATATTCTGGTGACGAAGGAAACAAACCTTCTCCTTGGTACCAATTATCAAGGCGGGTGGTAACTACATCAATGCCATCGACCTCATCCGGCGAAACTTGAGTCAAAGCCAAAGGATCGGGGGTCAAGCGCGACTGGAGAAAGTCATCCAAACTAATATTGCCCTGATTGACCGAGTATTGAAAATCGGACATTCGCTCCCAAGGAACGGAACTGGTGACTTCGAAGCAATCAAGGTAGATCTTGCCATTTCCACCGGCAGGGGCAACCACATCGATTTGGGTCAACTCACTCCTATCGTGATTGAGATCCTGATAAAAACCGATCCAAAAACATCGCCACCCTTTATAATTCAACTTGAAAACGGATTCACATTTAACAACGCCCAAAGCATTTTTAAACTCAAAAACCAATTTGCCATCACTGGGTGTGTCGTTGTAGATCCAGGTGGTCACTCCTCCGCCCGAAAGCAAAGAAGCATTTGCCAAATTCAAGGGATTAACAACTTTAAGCACATCGCCGCCAATCCAGCTCCAGCACAGTGATTTGCCACCCAATTTAAACTGTTGGCTATTGACCTCGAGTTGCCCCAAATTACAGAGAAACCCACCAGGTATCGAGCCATTTTCAAAAGAGTATATATTGGATTGCGCTCTGGAAAAACCAAGGAATATTAAACAAAGCAACAAAATCAGACAGATTTTTTTCATAAACTAAAAAGATTTGGCATCCCCACAGTTCAAGGGGGACTATTCAACGACTAACCAATTCACGCAAAGCCTTTTGCAACATCAAATCGTTGGTTTTCACAGCCCACCGATACATTTTTTCGCGCATGCGCACCAAATTTTGATGCTCCCTCTGATCCACCGCCAGGTTCAGCATCTCACCAGGATCCTTAACCAAAGAGAAAAGTTGCTCACGGTTTTTGTAGAAACGGTAAAACACATACTTGTAATCTTGCTCAACAATGCTCCAGCCTCGGACATTAGCTCCATCCAACAAAGTCTCCACAAAAACCTCCCCTGCCACCTGGTCAACCACCCCTTCCATCAATGGACGTAAGCTGTGTCCATTGAGGCCATCGGGCAAACCAACCCCGGCATAGTCACAAATGGTTGGAAACACGTCCAACCCAATGTTGATCAAAGCCTGAGATGTTTCTTTGGGGTGCTTGCCCATATTTTTTGGGGTTTTGACAATAAACGGGACATTCACCACCGTTTCGCTGAGTGACCGTTTTTGGTTCCACTGGTGGGTGGCCGCCCCATCGCCATGATCACTAGTGAAAATGATCAATGAATTATCATAAAGCCCTTCCGATTTAAGCACCTCTATCAATCGCCCCATCTCAGCATCAACCCTCTCAACCAAACGATAATAAGCATACAAGTAACGGCGCCAATCATCCTGCGAGTAACTACCTGTAGGGTAAGATTTAACCACTGTGTTTTTGTGCAACGTGAGCGCCTCGGGCCAATAGGTTGACTCCATGAAATTAATGGGCAGGTTGGGGCATCCTTTCGGATCCACATCAGGCAGGGCACCATAATGGAGTGATTCGTTGCGGGCATACTCACAAATTTCATGGGGATTAAGGAAAGAGGCAACCAAGAAAAGCGGCTTTTGGCGATCGGTTGCCAGGTAAGGGCGACAAGCATCCACCAAAATCCTGTCGTCCATGCCGCATATCTTTGTAAATCCCCTTCCCACGGGGATGTCAGTTTCGGGGATATGCCACTTACCGGCATACAGGCAATCGTACCCACCTGATTGCAAAACAAAACCAATATTACGCGCCATATCGGCATCCGAAAGAGGATCATCATTGTCCTTCACGCCCAATTCCACCGGCATCTTTCCAGTCATCAAACTGGCACGGCAAGGCCCGCTCAAGGGATAGGAGCAATAGGCTCGCTCAAAGATGCGTCCATCCTTTGCCAAAGCATCCATGGCAGGTGTCTTAACATCGGCATTTCCGGCACACCCCATGGCTGAAGCAGTTTGCTGGTCGGTGAGGATCAATATGATATTGGGTTTCGCAGTAGATCCCGCCTGCTTTGGCGGATCAACAGATGGTTCACCGGCAACCGCCGATGAACCATATGCGAAAAACGAACTGGCAAGCAAGGGAATTCTCCAGAGACTATTGCCAACCAACGAAAACTGGTTTGAGAGTTTCATTTCAATCAATTGAGTTTGTAAGCTAAACGATACTTCTTTTTATTAATCGTCACAGTAACATCCATCCCCTGGGGATCCTCTGAATTGAATTTTGCCTTGATAACTGGTTCAGAGTTGGTGTCGCCAAAAGGCGCAATCACGGTGATGAATCGAACACTTTCGCCATCTTTTTTCTCCACCATGAAAGCAAATGCCTTACGTGGCGATTTTTGACGGTAAGCATAGGAAACCCAACCCTCTTCCTCTTCCATTTTCGACTGGGCTGCAAAACACTGGAGCTTGATATTATTATGGTCGTCGAAAGCTGTTTTGGCCACATTTTTGGCTTCATCGAACAAAACATCCCCTTCGCACATTTGATAATGGAGCGCAACGTTTCCGGCAGCCGTTCCGGTGGCTTCATCAACAATAACGAAATACTGGTTGTCGACAAAGAAAACGGAACGGCGGTGCTGCAAACCTTTGTAGCTTGGATTTTCAACTACCAATTTTTGAATCGGCCCGCCGGTTTCCCATAGCAAACATTCAGTGTCGGTACTATCCAAATTCTGATCATTCAATGTCAGCGTCTTATGCACCTTTGTCTGCCTGAACCAATCGCGTTGCTTATTAACCTCTGCATCGCCCTGATAAACATAGCTTCCTGCATCGGGGAAAAAATTACGCCCCTTCACCATCAACTCAAAAGTTCCATTATCGGGCTGATTATGCCAAAATGCAGGTGGCCCGGCTTTCACCATCATGACTGTTGCGTTTTTATCCCATCCGGTTCGAAAAACAAAGAAGCCTGACTTATCCAAAGCATGCGACAGATAACCCGGCAGGCTCCCCTCAACACCTTTAGTGGCATAATACCGGATCACTTCATTATTGGGGAACACCATGAGCCATTCGCGATAATTTTTCACCATCTCATCTTCGTCGTGCAGCTTGGCATCACTGAACATAGGATTGGTGTAATCGGGGAATGAAAGGTTATACTGCGCTTCAATCATCTTTTCAACCACATCCAGATAATGTTTGGGGAACTCATTTCTAAAGCCATTGGCATCGGCCATTTTCAATGCTTTAAAAAAGATATTGATGGCAGCCAAATGGTAATGAGGATCCAATTCAAACTGCATCCCATCTGAATAAACCTGAACATCAATCTCCTTATTCAGAATTTCGATTCCACTCTTGCGCCACACACCGGCATCCTTAAATTCAGGGAAGAAGGCTCCCGCATGAATCATCCTCTGTGCCTCAAACAAAAGATGGTTCCCTTTATCGGAATAATTGGCCAAAATGTGCTGGCAATGGCGGTGGTAATTGACCAGAAACTGAGTCAAAAAGGCACCGGTAAAAAATTCAGAATCCTTAAACAGCAAAAACTGACCAGGCTGATCTTGTATGCGATGGCTCACCTCCAAGGGTCGCCAAGCATAGCGAACATTCTGAAGTTGTTGTTTCTCATCCTCCTTGGAGGAAAACGAATCACCCTTTTTAAGCAAAGGATTTTTCTTAATCCAATCGAGATACTGAGAAATCCACTCCTTTGCATATCTCTCATCTTTTTTCACCAGATAAGCCTTGCCCATTGGCACCCACCACTTGTGGCGGTGAAGCTGCCAACGCAATTCGTTGTCGACGACAGGCCAGTAAGCCCAATTGATATCATCGCCATAAAAGAATGAAGGTTGGTAACCTTTGTGGGAGAAAAAACGGTGTTCCAATGCTTCATCAGCCATTTTTTGTTCTTCATCCGATATTTTAATGTTTTTCAAATCCACTTCAGGATTTTCAACCCCTGTGCGCTCATGGAAGTATTGGAGCAATGCCTGAGCAGCACCCTCATAATCATTTTGCAAGTATAATTCCTTCACCTGCCCCAGCTCTTTGCGGTTCAAATCAAGAAGGTCAAAAGCCTTAACGTTCACCTCTTGGGCTAAAAGATTAACGAAACATCCAACGAAAATGCTTATCAGCAACAAACAATATTTTTTCATAAAATTATCATTGTATGACAAAAGTGGAACAACAGCTATTAAAGGATAATATTGATCTGCTTAAGGGCAGCATAGCGTATCAACCCCTCCAGATAATAGTAATCGGCATAGTTCAATGGCACATCAATCTCGGAGTTGGCGGGCAGGTGGCCTACAGAATGCATCAGGATAAAGTTTTTATTCTCCCCTACTTTGGCCAGATATTTATCGCTTGAGAGGTTTTTCAATATCGTTTCGGCATAGTCAAAATAAGCTGCACCATCGGCCACCATCGTACTCAAACTCAACAATGCACTGGCCGTAACTGCTGCGGCAGAAGCATCACGTGGCGCATTGGGAATATTAGGGGCATTATAATCCCAGTAAGGGATCAAGTCGCTGGTGGAATTGGCATTATTCATGATGAAACTGGCAATGGCTTTGGCCTGATTCAAATATTTCTCATCACCGGTCTCTTTGTAACACATGGTGTAGCCGTAAAGCCCCCAAGCCTGGCCGCGTGCCCAAGCCGATGAGTCGGAGTACCCCTGGAAAGTGCCCTGCGACTCCACTGCGCCTGTTTCAGGATTATAGCTTACCACATGATAGGAACTGTAATCTCCACGGAAATGGTTTTTCATGGTCACATCGGCATGTCGGATGGCAATATTTCGAAACGTTGAATCGCCTGAAATCTTGCTGGCATAAAAAAGCATCTCCAAATTCATCATATTATCAATGATCACCGGATATCGCCATTCGCCAAAATCCCATGAACGAATCTGGCCTACAGATGGATTGAATCGGGAAATCAAGCTTTTGGATCCATTGACAATAACCGTATCCAATGAAGTATTGCCACTCAAACGCACGGCATTACCATAACTGCAATGGATCATAAACCCCAAATCGTGTGTGCCTTTGTAATATTGAATTTCGCTGAGCAGCTGCGTATAATGCATTGCCTCATTTTTCAACAATGAGTCGCCGGTGAGCTCGTAGGCCAACCAAAGGCTGCCGGGGAAAAAACCGCTGGTCCAATCATAAGCATTTTCAAGCCGCACCTCTCCATTTTTTATGGAACGGGGTTGCAATCCGCTGGAATTTACCTTTTCAGCCATAAGCTTCAACTGCTGCACCGAAGTTGCAACGCCATTTCGAAGCCAAGCATTTTCATCCTGCTGCTTGGAGGTACAGGAAACAGTCAGCACCAGAACCATGGTGAGGAGGAATAAACAATTTCTCTTCATTTGAATGTCTATTTATAGTTATTGATATTACATACTTTTCTGAATGCAATATCCTGATAAAATAGCCAATCAACATTTCAAATTGTTCAGGATTGTTAAATAAACAAACAAACGTGCTTCAAATTTGTGCAAAAACATTTCAAAATTGTCAAATCCTAAGATTCTTCACATATTCGGTAGGCATACAACCCATATATTTTTTAAAGCTTGTAGCAAAATAAGAAGGAGAATTGAAGCCAACCATCGTGCTTATTTCGGCTATGGTGTGACGCCCTTCCTTAAGCAGCTTGCAGGCATAGTTAAATCGTATTTTACGAATAAACTCAATGGTTGACTCACCAGTTATGGACTTCAATTTCAAATGCAGGTTGGAACGACTCATCCCCATCTCCCGGCAAAAATCATCGGCAGAAAAATCAGCATTCTCCAGGTTTTTCTCCACCACATCCATTGCCTTTTGCAATAAATCCTGATCCTGTTGATTATTGGTGATCTGGGCTGCATTAATCTCTCCAGGTTGAGAAAAATGATACTGCAATCGTTTCTGCATCTTTAGCAGATTCTGGACCTTCATATTCAATATGGGTAACACGAATGGTTTGCTGAGATACTCATCGGCACCTATCGAGAGTCCTTCAGCCTCATGCTCCAATCCAGCTTTGGCCGTCAATAAAATAACCGGAATATGGCAGGTGCGGATATTCTGCTTAACCATACGGCAAAACTTATAGCCGTCCATGACGGGCATCATCACATCCGAAATAATCAGATCCACATCTTCCGCTTTCAAAACAGACAAACCTTCTTCGCCATTGCCGGCCAGCAAAACAACATAATCGGCACGGAATGCATTCATTAGGTAGTTCCTGACTTCATGGTCATCCTCGACAATCAATAAAATCCCCTTTTTCTCACCATTGGAGACTGCGTTGTCGTTTTGTTCTGAAGAATGATCGATTTCATCAACCATCGTCTTTAGCTGATCGGAGAACACAAACCGCTTTGCGGCTCCCTCCTCGCAGCGATTTTTAGCATCATATACAGAATCATCAATTGGGAAACGAACAATAAACTCAGAGCCTTTATTGGTTTCACTCACTACGCTTATGGAGCCATAATGATTGATCACCAGCCTGTGCACCAACGACAGACCGATGCCTGTTCCAGGAATATTTTCATCGGCCTGGTAGAAGTGGTCGAATATTTTCGATTGATGCTCTAGAGGAATCCCACATCCATTATCTTTGACACTTATCTCCAAGCTATCGGCCTGCTCAAACACCGACAAGCCAATATGACCACCTTCAGGGGTGAATTTAAATGCATTCGACAGCAAATTAAAGACGATACGCTCTAGGTAGTTTTTGTCGAGCCAATAACTTTTATCGCCAACATTGGATTCCAACAACAAATCGATCTTGTGTTTTTTCACATAACTATCAAAAACATGAATCACCTCATTCAGATAATCAGAGATGGCCACTTTTGAAACCTTCAATTCAAAAGCACCTGATTCGGCTTTTCGATAATCGAGTATCAAATTAACCAAATTCAATAGTTTCTGACCGCTGCGCTGCATCGTTTCCAACTGATCCTTAAGCCACTTCTCCTTCACTCCCCGGTTCAATATCTCGCTCAATGGTGAAAGGATCAAAGTCAAGGGGGTTCGAAACTCGTGCGCTACATTAATAAAGAAACGGATCATAACTTTATTGACCTCCTCGTTCTTGGCCTTTTCCAAACGCTCATAATGCAAGCTTTGGAGTGTATTGTGTCGTGCTTTCCAAAAACGGTAAATCAACAACAGGACGCCAAAAAACAACAATACAAATATAAGGCGGGCAACAGCTGTATCGTACCAATAAGGCAAAACCTTTATTTCCAAAACAGTGGGCTCGTCATTCCATTTGCCATCATTATTGGAAGCCTTAACTAAGAAACGGTAGGTATCGGGCTTTAAATTGGAGTAATTCACCTGCCTGATATCGGTGGTATAATACCATTCGGGATCAAACCCTTCCAGCATATAGGCGAATGTATTGCGCGTGCCTGCCAAGAAGTTAGGAACTCCAAACTCCAAGCTAAAAACAGATTGATCAGCAGACAAGGTGATGGCAGTGGTATTCTCAATATTGTTGTCCAATATACCTGTTTCGTCGTTGGGAAAAACCTGTTTGTTATAGAGTCCCATCTTTGTGATAATAGGCTTGGGAGCAAATGGATTATCCATAATGCGTTCGGGCGAGAAGGCTGTGATACCGTTGATACCCCCAAAATACATTTTTCCCTCCTTCGTCTGACAATAGGCATACATATTAAACTGGTTGCTCTGTATGCCATCAATACTCTTATAAACCTTAAACAATCCACTCTCAGGCATATAACAAACCAAACCTTCATTGGTGCTAATCCAAAAATGCTTGAAGGAATCTTCTAAAATCCCATAAACCGTATTATTGGGCAAACCCGATTTGGTGTCGAAAAAGTTATAATGCCTGCTCTTAGCGTTGTATGCAAACAATCCATCACGCGTACCAATCCAAATCAACCCATCCTTTGACTCATAGAGGCAGGTCACATAATCGATTGAAGGCAACGGGGTGACGGCTTGCATTATCTCAAGTTTGTTGGTTAAGGTATTATAAAGGCTCAACCCTTTTTCCGTTCCAATCCAGAGCTTTTGCTGCGAATCCCGAAAGAGACAGGTAATTTTGTTATCTACCAGTGTGTTTCCGGAGGCATCCTTTTCAAACAGAACCGATTTTTTCCCAGCCAAATCCAACCGGAATAAGCCATTCAACGTTCCAACCCAAAGAAACCCTTGAGCATCCTCTTCGAGGGCATAAACGTAGTTATTGGCCATCTCATCATCAGAAAGAGCAATTGGTGAAAAAGAGCGTGATGCCCGGTTGAAATAACCCAGTCCACCGCCATGTGTGCCCACAAAAAGATTATTCTTATTATCGATATAGAGGGCTTTGACATTATTCCCACCCAAGGAACGGGCATCGGTTTCCCGATGGACAAGATGCTGAAAAGCACCTGATGCAGGATCATAAAGATTCAACCCATTATCATTGGTGCCAATCCAAATCTCCCCGTCACGACCTACCCTCATACAACTGACCACGTTATCATTGAGTGAATTGACCCCGGGTTTATGGCGAATATGTTGAAAAAGTGTTTTTAACGGATGATAATAATTCAACCCGCCAAAATAGGTTCCCAACCACATGCCACCCTGACTATCGCGAAAAATTGAACGGATGGAGTTCTGGCTGATGGAGCCAATTTCCGAACCATCATGAAAAAAACTCTGGAATGAGCCATCGACCTCATTTAAAATATTGAGGCCTACAAATGTCCCAATCCAAAGTCGTTGCTGCTCATCAAAACACAACGACCTGATGAAATTCGAACTAATACTTGATGGGCGTTGCTTATCATGTTTAAACTGCCGGATGCTCCAATCGGTCAAATTGATCCGAAACAAGCCTTTCCCCTCGGTACCAGCCCAAACAATACCATTTTTTGAATCATGGAGCAACGAGGAGATTTGGCTATTGGAAAAAAGAGCCGAAACAGGGTCTGACTTACCGGTATGTGGATAATAACGGTAGAGCCCATTGGTAGTGCCCACCAAAACGAAATCGGAATAACGAAATACCGAAAAAACCTTAAGATTGGGAAACCCTTCGGCTTTTAAAAATGAATGGCTTTGCTTATCAAAAACATAAAGCCCGAAATTAGTTGCAAGCAACAGTTCTGTGGAATTTAAAAAATCGATGTCGTATATCTGAACACAATCATCGTTTTGTAAAAAGGAATAATTCTCAAAGGCATTCTTTTGAGCATCATAAAAAGAAAGACCTTGCATGGTGCCAATCCACAACAATCCAAATCCATCCATTTTCACACATCTTATTTGATTGGAACAGATGCTTGAAGCCACAGTAGCATCGTGGCGATAAACAGAGAAATGATAACCGTCGTATTTGTTCAATCCATCCGATGTACCAACCCATAGGTTACCATTACGATCTTGGGTCATACTATAAACGGTGCTATTGGAAAGGCCACGCTCCAATGAAATTTTATGAAAATAGAAATCCACCTTTTCATAACCAACTGCCTGAAACGACAGACAGAGGAGAATCAAGCCAAAGAACATTTTTTTTAACATACGGCAACAACAAACTTAGGAACCCAACCATCTACAATCGATAAAATACACTCCATTCGGAGGAATTATCTTAAAAACCAGCAAGCAAAGATAAACAAATGCAAAAAACATCCAACAAATGGAAAAATCCTTCTGGAAATGAATGTTTCATTTTCCAACCACCCCACAAACGTTTGTTACCTGCCCGAAATCCGCAACAACTGCTTTGAAGTCACACAACAGGATGGGGAGCTGCTGTTCGACTACAAACTCCACCCGGGCGTCACCCAAAGCCACAACGCCACCTACCTGTTGCGCAAGATGGGGTTGATGGAAGAGTAAAAGACAGAAAAAAAGGAGGGAAAAGCTATAATACCACATTATTTAACTAAATTCACCTAAGGATTGTAACCACTCTACCCATTTATCCGTCTAAGTAATAAACTAAAACCAGATACCATGGATTCACAAAAAGTAGATTTGTTCATCATCAGCAACAGCAAGTATTTCGAGTCGCACCAATTATTCCAAATCAAGGAGCGGTTGTTGCAGATGGACGATAACAAATGGGCGGTCATTCAAACCATGCAGTTCAAAGATCCCACCATCAGCATCATCATTTCAGTATTTTTAGGCTCATGGGGCATTGACCGTTTCATCATTGGCGACACCGGACTGGGCATCGGGAAGTTGCTGACATGCGGTGGATTGGGCATCTGGTATATCGTGGATCTATTCCTAATTATGGGCGCCACCAAAGAGAAAAACTTCGAATCGCTGATGCAGATGATTCAATTGACCTAAATGACACGCAACAGGCTTTACAGCATCATCCTGGCAGCTTGTATGGCAGGCCTTATATGGGTTGTATGGAACCATTCGAACCTCCGTTCGGATGCCATACAGCCCTTCTGCATTTTTCACAAAGTGACAGGCCTTCCCTGCCCGGCCTGCGGAACCACCCGAGCCACGGTGATGCTGATACATGGCCAAATATGGGAGGCCATTTCCACCAACCCACTCAGTCTGGCCACCACAGCCATCATGCTGTTGGCACCATTATGGATTGCCTTAGACCTGGTGACCCGCAAGAGCAGCTTGCTGGTTGCTTACCGATGGATGGAGCAAAAGTTGAAGCAAAAGAGGGTTGCCATCCCACTGATATTGATGGTAGTAGCCATCTGGATCCGAAACATTCTCCTCGGGATCTGATTCACTTCAACAGGTTGATCACCAGGATAACGCACGACACAAAACAGATCAACGCATTCATCTTGTCAAAAACCTTGAGGGATATGCGCGCATTAATGCGCTTGCCAAGGTAGGACCCAATATAAAGGATGGGGAAAAAACAGAGACTCAACTTCACTTCCGACCAGGAGAGCAAACCACTCAAGTAATAGCCGGTCAGGGCAATGGTGGCGGTGATGATGCTGAACCAAGAGAAGACTTCGCGGAATTCAGCCTTTTCCATTCGGATGCCCTTCATGAAAATAGCCAAAGGTGGCCCGCTGATCGACACACTCCCAGCCAGCAGCCCACTGATGATGCCGGCATACACAAAGTTCACCGGCTTATTGCTGAACTTGCCCAATTTACCCAATATCGAGACCATGGACAACAGAGCCATCAAGGCGGCGATCACCAGCGTAACCACCGTTTCGGAGATGGAGGAAAGTAATATGACCCCCAGGATGGTGGCCACACTACCACTATAGATAAGCAGACGCGAGGAAGAATGGATCAAAGGGATGCTCTTTTTCTGAAGAACAATGACAATGGAAGCCAGAAGATTGCAGATGGTCAGCACCGGAATCAGTTCCTTGACAGGAAACCAAGCCACTAGGATGGGCAGGGAGACCAATGCAAAACCGAACCCTGTAATCCCTTTTACCAGAGACGCAATCAATACAACCATTACGATAAACATCCATTCCATATGCCAGTGCCATTACCAAATCGTGCTTAAAAGTAATGCCCGGTTGGAAAGCTTGCAAATCAAAAAGAGGCATGGCTCATAACTGTTGGTTATGAGCCATGCCTCTTTTTGCAGGATGCTAAAGCGGGATTCCTTTTTAAATCTTCTTGATTTTAAGCTTTTGGCCAACGGCAATTTTACTGCCCTGCAAATTATTCAGCTGTACCAAGTCGTTATTGGAAACACCGGCATATTGCTTGGCGATATCCCATAGTGTATCGCCTTTTTGTACTACATGCACCAGGTATTCGCCTTCGGTTGTACTGGCGGCTTTACTGTCGGATTGCTCCACACTGGCGATGCCTTGATATTGCGAAGCTCGCTCTTTGGGAACATACACTACCAGCTTTTGGTTGACCCGAATCATACTTTTATGTAGGTTATTCCAATACTTCAAATCGGAAAGACGCACATTAAATTTTTGGGCAATGGCTCCCGGCACGTCGCCCGACTTAACCGTATAAACGATACGGGTAGAGTTTGCAGGGGCGCTATATTTACCGGCGGTAGGCATTTCGGGCCCCACCACCAGGCGGTCGTTGGGAAAGTATTTACTTCGATTAAGCTGGTAAAGCGTATCTTCGAGTGTCACAAAACTAAGACTTTGGTCAACTGGCAACCTCAAGGCGAAAGGTTTTTTCTGAGCAGGCACCACATCGCGCTTGTATTGCGGATTCATATCGCGCAAGCAATCCATGGATACATTAAGCATGGATGCAATTTGTTCGAAATGGATGGGACGGTTGATCATCACCGTATCGGCCATAACGGGCAGTGAAGATGGGGAGGCATACAGTTGGTGCTCAGCAGCATAATTCATCGCATAATTGGCGGCAATAAATGCGGGTACATAACCTCGGGTTTCGCGGGGTAGGTAATAGAATATCTTCCAGAAATCGCGTTGGCCTCCAGCACGCGAAATAGCTTTGTTAACATTGCCGGGGCCGCAGTTGTAGGCAGCAATCACCAGCAACCAATCCTTATAGATGCCATACAGGTCGGATAGGAAGGAAGCCGCAGCCACCGAAGCCTTCACTGGATCGCGCCGTTCGTCGAGATAGGAATCCACTGAGAGCCCATAGCGCTTTCCAGTATAATACATAAACTGCCACAACCCCGATGCACCGGCACGCGAAAGTGCCCTGGGATTGAGAGCCGATTCGATGATGGGTAGATATTTCAACTCCATGGGCAGCCCTTTGGCATCGAGTACCTCCTCAAAAATGGGGAAATAATACTCACTCAACCCCAACATGGTTTGCACCTGGTGCCGTTTGCGTATGGTGTAAAGCTCGATATAGGAACGCACATGCGAATTAAAAGCAAGCGGAATGGGTGAAAAGAGATTGTTCAACCGTTCGATGTAAACCGAGTCGGGTAGTTTGGGGAATGTTTGATCGGCTACATCAATGATGGTGTCGGGCACCAGCTCAGTCTCGTTGGTTGACTGGACGTACCAGAGATTCAACAGGCTATCCAGACTCTCATTGAAGGCAACGCCCGGTAACTCTGGTGTTTCTTCACCATTGGCCTGAGCGTTGATCTCCAAGGCGTAAAACAAAGACAAAACAAATACCATCAAAGACAAAACTATCTTTTTCCTCATAAGTCAATTCGGTTTAATAACTGCAAAAATAGGTTTCGTTTCTTTAAACAGAAAAGAAAAGAGCCTCCAATTGCTAAAACTTTTTTTCTAAGCTCAAATTTGGTGCCAAGTGCCCGAAACAACACTTGCGGGCACATAAGACAGGCAATATTTAACTTTTACCGGCTTTGCAGCATCTCAAAAGTATCTTCGGGCACGTCATTTAAGTCCAGTATCATCAATCCGTCCAAGGAATAATTAAAGAGCGGATCGACGTTGAAAGCGATGATTTTTGCGTTCTGCTTGATGTATTGTTTCAACAGTACAGGTATTTTTAGATAATTGGGCTCCACTGAGGAGATGAACTTGTCAAGTTGCTGCAAATCGTTGCTGCGCTCAAGAACCACATCGATATCCTCGGGGTTGGTTTGCACCACAAATTCCTGATGGGGATGCACATGCCGGGCCAATTCATGATCGAAATAGTTCTTTTTAATAAACGCAATCAAAAGGTCTTTCGAGAACACCGAAAAATCGTTGGAAATACTCACCGGCCCCATCAAATACTGGTATTCTTTGTGATCGCGCAGGAAACAAAGGATCCCTTGCCACAACAGGAAGAGCGGCAATGGTTTTTGTTGATATTTTTTCACCACGAAAGAACGACCCAACTCAAGCGTTTTCTCCAAAACCGGGATCAATGGTTCATCCAGGGTAAAAAGGCTGGTGACATAAAAACCTTTGGCGCCATGCTGTTTGATAATATCGTTGCCACGCCCCAGGCGGTAGGCCCCAATGATGCAACGCTCATCGCGATCCCACACGAAAAGGTGGTTGTAGTAAAGATCATACCCATCCACATCAAGCTGTTGGTTGGTTCCTTCGCCCACCTCGCGGAAAGTGACCTCACGAAGGCGCCCCAACTCACGCAAGATACTGGGCATCAACTCTGTTCTACCAAGATAAATATCGTAATTGCCTTTGGATTGCAGCAGGCCGCCATCCTGGCGAATCACCTCCAACTCAGCTTCAATGTCGGGTACTGGAACCGGATCAATAATTTTATCGGCACGTTTGGGCAATTTGAAATTCATCTTGAAAAACTTCTTCACAGCCAATTGCGACCCCAACGCGAACAAGCAGGCGCGAAGGTAGCGCGAGGCCTTGTCGCGGTTGCCAAACGACTTCAGGTCGGCAGGATCAATC
Source organism: Breznakibacter sp. (assembly GCA_018054835.1). Taxonomy (GTDB): domain Bacteria; phylum Bacteroidota; class Bacteroidia; order Bacteroidales; family Marinilabiliaceae; genus JAGPIS01. The sequence continues at coordinate 20,205 of JAGPIS010000005.1, forward strand.
ACCTTCCCGATCCGCAGCTTGATGGTGGAGTTCTCCTTTTGGACCAACTCGGCTGGGATAGCCCAGGAACGCAAAGAAGTGGGCAAAACGTCCAGAATACGGGATATAGCACTGTTGGCGCCATAAAAATAGACAGGAACCACTGGAAGTCCGGAACCAAGCACCAGATCGACCACTGAATCGTGCCAGGGGGAATTGCCGCCCTTATCGGCACCCGCCCGATGACAAGCGGGAAACAAGGCCAGGCTTTTGGCCGAAGAAAGGTGGTCGTCGCACTGGGCAAGCGCCACCTGCGAAATAACTCCTTTAGAAAACCCGTCGCCCGGTTCAATGAACAACGATGAAATGGCCTGCATCTCCTTTTGGTGTATATTGGCCACCACCTTGAAATTTTCGCTATCCTTACCAAAAATACTCAAAAGAACCAAGCTGTCCAGAAATCCAAAGGGATGGTTGGCCAACACGATAAAAGGGCCAGAACGGGGAATGTTCTTGAGTTCGGAATCGGCCACAGAATATTGGACATTGATACGTTCCAAAAAATCTTCAATCACATCAACCTCTTGTTGCGACTCAATTCGATTACCCAACATTTTGGATATCCTGCGTATTTTTAAATATGAAAACATAACATCTGGATTTGGGACTATTAAACAAAATGCAACATCCATCATCGTTGATAACAGACGACGCATATATGTTCACAAAATAGAAATAAAAATGAAGATCACAAAGAATGTTAAAGAAATGCAATATCAGATTTGATAACCTGGAACGACCCGACGGTCTAATCCCCTTATGAGGTCATCGAGTATATCGGAGGTTTCATCCTGATAATCGACCGACACGCGGCTTTCGGAAGCGATCCAATCCATGATTTTTCCTTTGGAATGCGGCTGAAGATCCTCCAGCACGGCAACCCCCATGGATTGAAGCAAGGCTGCATTGCACGGTTGTTCATATTGACCATGCATAGGCATGACACACAATTTCTTACCCATAAAAAGCGCTTCGGCAGGCGTTTCAAAACCTGCATTGCACAAAATACCTTCGCAACTGACAAAACTCTGGGTAAACTGATCTTTATCCACAGGTTGGATAACGACGTTGCCATAAGCTTGTTTATGCTGACAATGTTTTGAAAACACTTCCCACCGGTGATTGGGGAAAAGATTTAGAAAGGTTGCAATGGCCTGGTCGCTCCAAGCCGGGAGGTAAACCGTATAGTGCCCCTTGTTGCTGGTCTTGGCCTTCCGAATATCGGAACGGATGATGGGATGGAACACATGGTTGCCGGCTTTTTTGAAATGAAATCCATAATTCCGGCTGGCAGGCGCATAACATTTCAGCAAGAATTTGCCCAACAAATCGACCTGCCGGGGTTTTGGAAACGAAGGGTGCAAAACGGCCGATTGATGGCTTAAGCCAATACACTGCACACCATGCAAAATGCAGGCCCAGGCACTCACTGGCTCAAAATCGCTGATCACCAAATCGTACTTCCGAACAGGCAGATTGAATATCTCTTTGATAAAATTGACAGGCCGCGAGCGCCTGATGGTGGCAGCCCAATCAATACCGCCCTGCTTGCCGAATATGAAACCCCACCCGTACAAGCGGTATTTGACAGGCCATGGCAGCGACAGCTCGGTTTGGATGCCACTGACCAACAAATCAACCTCACCATACTCCATCAACATGGGTACAACCTCGTGGGCCCTGGCCATATGTCCATTACCGGTACCCTGGATAGCATATAAAATCCTCATCTGCATATTGTTAATCAGCTAAAATATCGTTCAACATTGCTGCGTAAAGCTCCTTTTCGGTACCGGAGAAATTGACTTCGCCAGCCTTGGGTACTTGCACTTCGGTAGTGGCATCGTGCACGATCAAATTCCAATAGCCATTCTCGTACTCCAGGGCGGAGAAATGCTCCACCCAATCGCCACTATTGAGGTAGGTAACAGAGCCCAATGAATTGGCAATCACCTTATAGGCCGGCCTGTGGATGTGGCCGCAGATTACATATTGATAACCTTTTGAGATGGCAATATCGGCCACCGTACGTTCAAACTTGGTGATCATGGAGCCGGAGCCTTTGACGGCATTCTTTATTTTACGGGAGAGGCTGATGCGGGATTGCCCCATCATCTTCATGAAAAAATTAACGGCCTTGTTCAATAGGATCAGAAAACCATAGCCCGAAGCGCCAAGTTTTGCAATGAAGCGGGCGTTCTGCATCACCACATCAAACACATCACCATGAAATATCCAGCTTTTCTGTCCATCGAGGGTGAGCACCAGCTTATTGACCACATGGAAATTACCCGCTACCGTTCCGGCAAAACGGCGCAATGCTTCATCGTGGTTGCCGGGAATGAAATAAACCACCGTCCCCTTGGCCATCATGGCCAGGATGATGCGGAGGGTCATAAAATGGTCGGCTGGAAAATAAGATTTGCTGAAACGCCACACATCAACAATATCGCCATTCAAAACTAATATCTCCGGCTGAATGCCACGGAGATAATCATTCAACTCGCGAGCTTTGCATCCATAAGTTCCCAAATGGACATCGGAGATCACAACGGCCTTGACTTTTCGTAGTTGATTTGATTGGTTTGAACCCATAAACTTTCGTATAATAAATTTCTACACGAAAGTAGGCTTGGTATGTGAATAGAATATTAGCCCAACAAGATGGATTCATTAACAAGCCATTCAATATTAAACCAATATTAAGAGAAAAAGTCAGCAATCAAAAAGATACTGACTTTCACCGTTGTAACATTAATCGTATTAAGCACTCATAGGTTCAATGCAAGGGCGTCGCGAACGCATGGAAGATTGCCAGTGGGCATAAAGGTCGTAGGTGGCAGTGCGGGCGTTACCTTCCACCTGAACCAGCTTACTGCGCTTGGCCACCACAATCGCCCGGTTGATCAGCTTATAGTCGTTGGCAATCATAAAATCGACATGATACTGGAAGACATCTTTGAGAAGCAATGGATTACTACCACAATCCACAATCAGACTGCGGCGGTAACGCGCCAACAGGCTCCCCAATTTATGGATGAGATGCTCGCCATATTTTAATATATCACCCGAAACCAGAAGGTGTGAATGGCGGCGGCTGTTCACCAGCCACTCTTCGAGCAGCGCAAAGTCAAGTTGTCCATCCTTCGCTTCAATTATCTCGAAACCAATATCATGACGCTCACAAAGTTGTTCATATATCACATCTTTTTGCGACAACTCAACAATAAGCAATTCCTTTTCAAAGCTCATCACCGAAGTGAGCAGGGACTCCAACAGGAATTCGCGGGTCGCATCAAAAAAAATGGTTTCGTAACCGGTCAAATAAAAACGGTCGGGTTGAACAGAGGAAACAGACAATATGGACATCAACTGCTTGACCGATGATTCATCGTAAAAGACATTTCCTGATGGGGTATTATTTACATTTGCCTGCATACCTTCCTGTTTTTTAAATTATTGACTAAGTTACGACACGACTTGCATACGATATGTTAATAGAATTTTAGTTTTTTATTAACTCTGTTAACATGACAAATACAATTATTAAAACACGTAGTCGTAAAGCAGTTTATTTTACAAAAAAGGAGATATTAATTCGGGGCACAACTTATTTGTTTTGCTTTGTGTATTTTTGCTGGTGCAATATAAAAACAGCAGCCATTGAACTCATTCGCCGACATCATACTACCCATACCCCTGCCCCGCCTGTTCACCTATGCCATTCCGGAAGAGATGGCCGGACTGGTTGTGCCCGGCTCCAGGGTGGTGGTGTCGTTTGGTAAAAAGAAATACTATTCAGGCATCGTTTATCAAACGCACGGCAACAAGCCCGAGGAATATGAAGTTAAGCCAATCACTTCGGTGGTTGACCCACTGCCGGTGGTGACACAACAGCAGTTGCTGTTTTGGGACTGGATTGCGGAATACTACGTCTGTTCGGTGGGGGAGGTTTACAAGGCAGCCCTGCCATCGGGGCTCAAGCTCGAAAGTGAGAGCCGGGTCATTTACAATGCGCATTTCGAAACCGAAGAATCGCTATCGGAAAAGGAGTATGCCATCATCGACTTCCTCTCGGCAAAAAAGATCTGCTCGGTACAGGACATGGCACAAGCCATCCCGGAGTTCAACATCCTGCCGGTGCTCAAACAACTGATCGACAAAAAGGCGGTTTTCATCAACGAGGAGATGAAAGAGGGTTACAAACCGCGCAGTGAGAAATTCTACACCCTATCGGCTGCTTGCCGCGATGAATCGGAGCTGGCCAAATGGTTCGACAAACTGGAGCGGGCTCCCCGGCAACAGGAGTCGCTGATGAGCTTCCTCACCCAAGTGGGTGGCCTTGGGAAAGCCATGATGGGCACCTCCATTTCGCGCACCGAGCTTTTGAAAAATCCGACCATCCAACCGGCGGCCTGGCTGGAGCTGATCAACAAAGGTATTATAGGACAATCGAGCCAGGAGGTGTCGCGCCTCACCAACACCGGGCAAGAGGTGGTGGAGGCCAGCTCCCTCTCGGCCATCCAATCCGATGCCCTTCAAGGCATCCACCAGTCATTCAACCAGCACGACATTACCCTGCTGCATGGTGTTACCTCAAGCGGGAAAACAGAGATATACATCCACCTCATCAACCACTATCTGGAACAAGGCAAGCAAGTACTCTACCTACTGCCCGAAATTGCCTTGACCACACAAATAACCACCCGCCTGCGCAAGCATTTCGGGAATCGATTGGGCATCTACCACTCCAAGTTCAGCGATGCCGAGCGGGTAGAGGTTTGGAACAACCTGCTTCAGAACAAAGGTTTTGAAGTGATACTGGGTGTGCGGTCTTCTATCTTTTTACCCTTCAAATCGTTGGGATTGATCATTGTTGATGAGGAACACGAAAACTCATTCAAGCAGTTCGACCCCGCCCCTCGCTACCATGCCCGAGATGCGGCCTTGATGCTGGCACGGCAACACGGGGCAAAAGTATTGCTGGGCACAGCCACCCCTTCGATGGAGAGTTATTTCAATGCCCGCAATGGCCGCTACGGGCTGGTGGAATTGCATGCACGCCACGAAGGCATGCAGATGCCCCGCATCATCCCCGTTGACATTAAGGAGGCGCGCCGCAAGAAACAGATGAAATCGATATTTTCACCACAGCTGGTCTCCAACATGCGCGATTCCATCAATAAGGGCGAACAGGTGATCCTCTTCCAAAACCGCCGGGGCTTTGCCCCCTTTGTGGAGTGTGGGCAGTGTGCCTGGGTGCCCAAATGCAAACATTGCGATGTGAGCATGACCTACCACAAAAACCAGAACATGCTGGTATGTCACTACTGTTCCTATGCCTATGCCCTACCCGACACCTGCCATGCCTGCGGATCGCCTGCCTTAGAAACAAAAGGTTATGGCACCGAAAAGATCGAAGAGGAGGTAAGGCTAGAATTTCCCGAAGCGCGCGTGGCGCGGATGGATTTGGACACGGCAAAAAGCAAGAAAGCCTTTGAAAAGATCATCGGCGATTTCGAAAACCA
>JAGPIS010000006.1 GCA_018054835.1 Breznakibacter sp.
TCCATGGCCCGGAGTAGATTGTCCCTAACACGATAATGAGGATTGTAATAATCCATTTGAAAAGCAACCACCCATGTTTGAAATATCCCCATTTGGTAAACTGGGAATAAATCCAACCTGTTAGAAAGCAGACTATTGCTGCAGGAACCAACAACTTCATATCTACAAAATATATGATTCGATTCAATAAGTGCAGCTCGGCTCCTGTAGATAAATCATTGCCAAAGAAATGTATTAGAAACATCACCAAACCTGAAGTAATCCAAACCCCAGCTGCCAGAATATGAATTGATTTCAACCATTTTTTCTGCCTTACTGTTAACTCTGCCATTTTTCTTATTTTAGATAGTTATCCGTATTTATGAGTATCTGTTTCAAACTTTTCAAGATAATTTCCCTGTCGTGCGACTCAATTCCTTGCATGGCAATATTTGATGATTCACAAGCACATCGGTGAACTTGATTGACTATTTCGGAACCTGTATTGGTAATAAACAGTTTAAATAGTGTTGTCATGACCATTCATTTAATCTCGACAATGATCAAAAATTCTTTCGGCAAGGGAACCCCTTTTGCGTCAGGCAATTGTTACTAACTATAATTGATCGAGTGAGCAAAAGGATATAGACGCCATCGACCATTGAATCACCCCATACATCCCACCACTTGCCCCAATCCCTCAGGAGACCTTACGGCTGAGCCCATTCAGTAACCACGGCTGGAAGCCTTTTTCCATTATTCAATATTTGCAATATTTTGAATGAGTTCCATTATAATTTCAGTAGCTTCCTCTTCTGAACCATAAGGCAAAGCACTTTCTATACCTTCGGTTAGGCCGTCATTTTCCAATAGCTTGGAACACTCTTCTTTTAAATATGCTTTTACACTTTCATTTGCATTGGTTATATTTTCGAGTAGTTCCGAGCAATTATCCAGAATATAAATAATGTCTTCAAAATCATGGCTTTGTCGCAAATCATTGCCACCACGGCCATTATGGGCTTCAATTTTTGCAGCTAAATAATATTCCGGCGGAAATACGAAAATTTCTGTTCCATCGGGAAGTGTTTTTGAAATCTTATTTTCAATTCCGTCCTCATACCATCTATTACTAAAACCAAGCACATCAGAATCGGAAGGCATAATATCAACTAAAATATCCTGATAAACCCATCTGCAAATTGGAGCTCCTTTGGAGGTGTCATTTGCAAAACCTAAAGCTCTTAAATCATTTTCTAATTTTGCATGAGCCGTTTTTGAACGCAGTCCAATTACACAATCAACGTCAAGCGTTGGTCTGATATCCGATAAATCAGGATTACTTGCATACAATTCTGCAACAGCACCACCTACAAATACCATATCTACTTTTAAATTTCCCAAACCATTTGCCACTGTCTGTAGCATCGTAATATTTGTACTAGGCATGTTTTAGTCTTTTTTCAAGTTCTTCTTTAGCAATGTTTATTTCCCTCACTTTTCCTACTCGTAGAGTATCAACAATTACTAAAAGTTCATAGAATAATTTATCTTCTAGCACGATTTGAGGGATAGATTTAAAGAGAGGTTCAATGGCTTGTCCTCGATGAGTTCCTTTAGCACTCGACCAAACATAAACATCAGAACCGCTTGAAATATGCTCTTTGATTGGTGATGCAGAATGTGCAGTGGGTATTCCTTTTACAATCGCACCAGGTTGAGTAGGGAACACATATCGAAGGCCATAGATTAAAAAATCGATGAAAGAATTAATATTGACTTTTCGCTTTTTAGAATCAATTAAGCCCGCAATCTTGCATCTATTCAAGACCTCTGATATTTCAGACGGACTGATTTTTAATGCTTGAGCTAAATCGGAATTATACCATTCATCATGCTTTAAGGCTATAATTTTCAATAAAACTACGATATCTTGGGGACGCATCCCATTATGCTTTTTCATACTCAATATTTTCAATTGCCTCCGTCGATCTTCTATTCGCGATTCGCGAATTACGAATAGTCAAATGTATAAAATTAAACTGAGAATAGCTTTTCGAATACAACTGAATTGCGGTCAGTTTTCCGCATCCTACTTTTCCATTATATACACAGCCTGTATCAATGTTTATTACTTGTTCACTCTACAAACCCACCAAAAACTGCCTTACCCACTGCTCGATTGCGCTGCGCACGGTGTTGCTTTTTTCGGTGTGGTGGTTTACCACGATGCAGAAGGCCAGCAGCCGGTTGTCTGCGGCTTGAATATAGCCGGCATATCCCAGTACGCCGTTCATGGAGCCGCTCTTGGCATGGATGCGCCCCTTGGAGAAATCGTCGCGCCACAGGTTGCGGATGGTGCCATCCACCCCGGAGATGGGCAGTGAACCATAAAAGGCATCAAAAAATGGCCGCCTGGCAGCATGCCGCAGCAGCGCCACCACATCGGCTGCCGAAAAGCTGTTGAAGGGCGACAAACCGGAACCATCGTAAACCGTAAGCGTTTCCACACCAACCGAATCACGACAGTAACGTTTCAGTACCTCTGCCCCGCCATCCCAATGGGGCTTTCCTGCACTCCTGCCAAGCGAGAGGAAGAGATGGTCGGCATAGAGGTTTTGGCTCTGTTTGTTCACTACCCGGCAGAGCTGGTTCAGCGGCGGCGAAGGGAACACCACCAAAGGATCACCAGCCACAGCGACAGGGTTGTAACAGGGGTGAAAACCATCGGCCTCAATTCCCGCCCGATTCAATGCCGCCACCAACTGTTGGCCAAACCAACGATGAGGCTCGGGCAAGGCGCCCTTGACCACAAACCCTTTGCGCCCGGCAGGGATGGAACCACTCACATACCAATTGTCGCAACCCGCAACACCATAGATGTAGGCACTGTCGGCAGTGCCAGCCGAAGCCACCACTTGCGAACGCGGCAAAGCGCCCCATACCGGTTCCATACTCGTGATGGTGCACAACCCTCCTACTTTGGAGGGCGAATCGAGGTAAAGCCGGAAGGTATTGTCGCCAACCGTCAACGAGGAAGGGGTGGCACCGTAGTAGTTGGCCATGTCTTCCCACAAGCGGGCCGAGGGGGTGGCGACATTGCCAAAGAAAGATAGATCGATGACGATGCGGCCCGGCAAAGCATCCACGCCTGAAGTTTTGAGTTTTTCAACAATCAAGCTGATGAAACAGTCGCAACGCTGCGAATCAAAAAAGGAGGAGCTCAACGAAGGGTCGCCACCACCTTTGATCACCAACTGTTTTTTATCTTTATCGAGGAAACACTTGGTTTCGAAGCGGTAATCACCCCCCAACAGATCCATGGCCGCCACTGTGGTGAAGAGCTTGGTCAGTGAGGCGGGCGTCACCCGCTGAGATTCGTGGAAACAGTAAAGGGTATCCCCGCTGGCCACATCAACCACTAGGGCCACTTGCGTTTCGGCACCCGACAAAGCCAAGGGGGCTTTTACCTGGCCAGCCATCAACTGCGAAGCCATCCACAGAACGCATAAATACAGGAATGCAGCCAACCGGGCGATCATTGCCCCATCTGTTTTTTCAACCGGGCAATATCCTGTTGCCGCTTGAGCAACTCTTTAAAGAAAACACCCACCTGAGCCTTTTCCTTTTCAATATTTTTACCACGAAGTGTATCGTAAATGGCCAATCCCTTGGCGCACCAGATGGCCGCCTCATCAATTTGCCCCTTCATCTCAAGGGCATACGACAAGTTAGTGGCCGCACGAGCCTTTTCGAGGGGCTTCCCGTTTTGGAAGATATAATTCCAGATTTTGATGGCCTCGTCCCAATTGTTTTTTTGAGTCCAAACGGCGGCATTGACAAAATATTCGTTCCCATCGGCAAAGAAGAGCCTTGAAACCGGCTCCCAATAAGGGGTGATCTGGTTGGCAAAGTTATAACCGGCATAACCGGCCAAGTTAGATAGAATGGTGCCATAATCAGGGAATTCCTGAACCGAGAGATCCGGCGAGAGCCCCTCGCCTGACCAAAAGAGGGTATCCTTTTGAACCTCGAAAGTGCCTTGATTGGGATTTCCCAGGGCGGCAAAACGCCACAACGACTTCATATTGGCCGACAAAAGGGCGAAATACCAGTTGAATTCCGGCTGTGTGACCTGTAAGGAGGTGGCATAGGCGTAATCGTCAAGCGACAGGACCGCATCGGCGCCATAACGCAAACCCACCTCATCAATTTGCTTCTGGGATAACGAATTGGAGCGATGAATCCAGGGCTGTTTCTGCGAAACAGTGTCGATAAAAACATTGGCAAAGAAACCCCGGTTTTGCAGCTCCTGCTGGAGCCCCTGCAAAAGGATGGCTGGCATTCGGTCGTTGTAGAAGGAATCGATGGAACTGACCCTGCCGCCCACTTCAACCGTATGTACCCCATTATTCCTGTATGGCAGCGTGTTGTTGACCAACACAATATTTTTTACATTGGATGGCAACGTGTAGGCTGCCGGGCGGAGCACATCAATTTGGCGGACCTGGTAAGGTGTGCTGCAAGCCACCATCAGCAAAGCCAAAAACAGAAAGGGTACAATTCTTATTCTCTTCATAGGTCGAAAAATTAGCGGGCAGCGATGTAAAATGGTGCTGGCCGGCAACTACCGCAAGCCCGACACCAAATATAAATAAAAAAGGGTGGAAACTAAACCACCCTTTCTGTATATTCTCAAGATATTGATCACATATTCATACCACCGCAAACATGGATGGTTTGCCCCGAAACGTACGATGACAATTCGGAACCAAGGAATACGCAAATATTCGCCACATCTTCGGGCGTACCTCCGCGTTTCAATGGAATCTTGTCGATCCACTCTTTTTTAACATCCTCGGCCAACACATGCGTCATCTCGGTCATGATGAAACCGGGAGCAATGGCGTTGCTGCGAATACCCCTGGAGCCCAACTCTTTGGCAATAGATTTGGTAAAACCAATCATACCGGCTTTTGAAGCTGCGTAGTTGGCCTGGCCAGCGTTGCCGCTCACACCCACCACACTGCTCATGTTGATGATGGAACCGCTGCGTTGTTTCAGCATGGTGCCTTGAACAGCCTTGGTGAAGTTGAAGCACGACTTCAGGTTGACATTGATCACGGCATCCCATTGGTCTTCGGTCATGCGCATCAACAACGTGTCTTTGGTGATACCGGCATTGTTGATCAATACATCAACCCGTCCGAAATCCTTGACGATCTCTTCCACCACTCTTTGTGTATCAGCAAAATTACTGGCATCAGAGGCATAGCCTTTGGCTTTCACACCCATGGCAACCAGCTCGGCTTCAGTAGCCTTGGCAGCATCGTTGATGGCCAAATCGGTAAAGGCCACGTTACAGCCCATTTGAGCATATTTAAGCGCAATGGCTTTACCGATTCCGCGTGCAGCACCGGTAATAATGGCTGTTTTTCCTTCGAGTAACTTCATTTTGTTCAATTTTAGTTATACGTTCTTCCAAAAAACAGGAAGAGACAATCATCAATTAAAACATCGCAAGCGCTATTATAAAGCCGCTGCGACAGGAAACACCCTTTGCAAAGTGTGCAACAAAAATAAAAAAAAGTTGCAAACAAACATGCATCTATTTGACCATGGCAATTTATTTACCACCGCGCCACACGGAACCGTCCATCATAGCCGCCAACTGCGCAAAGGCTTCACCTGCTTTCATGGGGATGTGCAAATCGGTGATCTGGTTGGTAAACCCTGTGCGTTGGGGGTTGATCTCCACCACATAAGCACCGTGCCGTTTGGCTTCAAAGGGTATGTTGGCCGCCGGATATACCTCTCCTAGGGCACCCACCACAATTACCAGGTCGGCCTCCCGGGCATGCTCCACACTTAGGAAGTGAGCCGTGGAGGGGATGGCCTCACCAAAGAAGACAAAGTCGGGCTTCATTAAGGCACCACAACGCGGACACAAAACCGGGAGCTCCTCTAACAGCTCCTTGATGGCCATTTGGCGGTGGCCACATCCGGTGCACACCACCGTTTTGCTGTTGCCATGGTATTCAATCACCACCTGGCTGCCGGCCTCCTGGTGCAGGTTGTCGATATTCTGAGTGATAACGGCCTTCAGCAAACCGGCCTGTTCCAGACGGGCCAGCATCAGATGCGCCATATTGGGTTTGGCATCGCCAAAAAAGCCGTAAAACACCTCGCGGATCACCTCCCACGACCGCCGCGGCTGCTGATAGAAAAAGTCGATATCGAGAGTTTGCGGGTCGTATTTGTTCCAGATGCCATGCTCACCCCGGAAGGGCGGGATGCCGCTCTCCACCGAGATGCCGGCTCCCGTGAAGGCAATGGCATGACGGGCTTCCAATATCTTATCCTTAAGCTGTGCAATCATGATTCGCAAAACAATTTATTCCCTGCAAAGATAAAACAAGAAGAGGGACAAAACCGCCCCTCTTCTAAACAAAACCTGTTATTGCTCAATCTTAAATACATAGGCATATTTGCATGGCAAATCCTCAGGCGACAAACAAGGGACATCCAGGATCAAATCTCCCCCGTCCTGCTCAAATTTGATATCGACATCTGTTCCCAGCAGGGATATTTTAGCCTTTTTCGACAATCTCATATCCCTGATGATCAACTTATCCTTAGGCCATTTGGGCACTATGGCATATACGGTGTTTTCTTTCCGGGTGAAAAATATTTCACGGACAGCATATCCTGGTTCAGGATCGAGTGTTTGTTTGACAATATAACTATTCGGAAGGTAATGAACACCTTGGGGTTTCCAATCTTTTATACCATTCTCGGACCATTGACATGACCTCACCCACTTACGGGTGCCATAAATGGCTTCACCATTCACTTTCAGCCACTCCCCCATAGCCAACAGGCGATCCTGCATGATAGGCGGAAAATCGCCATGGGCATCAGGCCCAACGCCCAAGAGCATATTGCCGCCATTGCTAACAATATGCAGCAACAGTAATATCAATGTCCTTTCAGAAACATAATCCCAAGAATCTTCATTGCGATTATACCCAAAAGAGAATCCCATTCCGCGACACTCTTCCCAAGGTTTCTTCCCGTCAAGCACAGCGCCATATTCCGAGGTATAGTAGCCGCCATGGTTAAAACGTGTTCCTTCTCCCCAACGGTCATTTACGACGACGTTGTTTTTCACAGAAGATTCGTTAAACAACCATGTCAACAACTCCTGTGAATGCCACTTCTCAGGGGTCATGTCCCAATCACCATCCGACCAAATCAAATCAGGCTTGTAGCGCTCCACCAGATCCTTGAACTGGGGATGGACATGCTCCAGGGCGAAGGCTTCACCATTTTTTAAATACAAAGGATTGAACCATTCATAATGCGAAAAATAGGTTCCGAATTTCACACCACTATTCTTCACAGCCACTTCCAATTCCTTGAGGATATCGCGTTTGGGCCCAACATCGACCGAATTCCATGGGAATCCCCAAGTCCTGTTGGCATCTTGGCTTGGCCATAGGCAAAATCCATCGTGATGCTTTGAAGTAATAATCATATACTTGGCTCCAGCCTTTTCAAACAAGTCGGCCCATTCACCGGCATCAAAATCTCGAGCAGTCATCATCTCGCCAAAATTGTAATAACTGAAATGAGGACCATAAGTTTTTTTATGGTATTGGGTCACCTCATCGCCCTTGAAATCACCATTCCCGAACAACCCTTTCGTCTCAAGCCAATACTGATACCATTCCGAATAGGTTCCTTTTGGGCTCCAGGCAGGCACCGAATATGGACCATAATGTATGAAAATTCCGAACTTGGCATCCTCAAACCAAGGAGCAACTGGCCGGCTATCAAGGGATTCCCAATTGGGATCATACTTTTTCTGAGCTCCCACAAACAGAGAGCCCAATAAACATATATTTAATATAATCAAAACACGTTTCATAACACCATCTTAAAAACTATTAGACAATTTATTTAGTTGCTTCCTGAACAATCAACAACCATCCTTGCTTCTTTTTGACAGGGATAGCATCCGTCACTGAAAAATCGCACGCGTCTTGGAAATTTTCAACATAAGGAGCTTTCAGAGACACATTGTCCGATGATAACCCCAGAGCCTTCCAATCGAACTCAAGCCGAACATCTTGGTCGTTTTCATCGAAATTACCAATGGCAAGGAGTGTTTTACCATCCTTCACATAAGCTGTCACCTTCACATTGGGGTGGTTGGATGCTACCGGGGAGGCTTCCTCCCAATAGCCTATCATTTTGGCCTCCTCAATACCAAATGTGCGCCACAGTGCCCAAACCGGGCGAGGTGAAAATTCGCCATAGGCATCACGGGCTGTTTCGCCATAAACCATCCCCAGGTAACGGTTTCCCCCATCCTGAAGCATCTCAGCCATTTGACCGAAAGGGATCCCTGATGCCGTCACAAACCATTGATCTGGGGTCATCTTATCATACTTGAAGCTCTCACCGAACCACAAACGATCCACATAAGGAAAAAACCCGGCATATTGATTGGCAGGACCTTTGGAATAACCGGTATTTGAATGCAGGTCAATTAGTGCTTCCGGGCGGTATTGCTCCATGATCCGGCGCATGCGCTTCATCACAGGCCTGTCGAAAGAAACATCATCCATATAGATCCCATCAATCTTATAGTTTTGGAGCATCCAGCGCAAACCTTCGAGGTAATAGTTGATCCAGCGTGAATTGCCCACCAGCACCAATGCAGCATCCGAGACCTGGCCAGGCAACTCAGTGTACCATGCCGCTTTATAGTTGTCGATCAGGTGTTCGTACTCCCAAGGAAGCCCGTAACCCACGCCTGGTTCCAAAATCTGGTTTTGCAAACTTTTCAAGGCATATATTTCGGTACAATAAGTTGTAAGTTCCCGAACCGTATAGTACAGCTTCACTTTCCGGTTGGCCTTGTGCTGCTCTTCAATGTGTTTGACCAATGAGTCCCGCACAAGAAAAGGGTAATTGATATAAGGGTTCAATTGCCTTGCATGGTGGATGTTTTCTATGTTGGCACCGCCCTCCTCGGCGGCCTTCGAAAAATCCTTCGGATCGGCATGGTAGTAACGCTCAGAGAAGTGTTTGGCTGGATTTACCGGCATCACCGGAGTTATTAGTAGGTTAAGCCCGTATTGCACACCTTCTTTAGTCAGCATGAATGCCCCTGTATTGGTCGTCATGGCGGCACCCTCCCCTTTGATTCCGGCAAGGGAAATGCGTCCTTTACCCCCGTTCGACCAGTTTTGAGGCGAGCCAGGTTTGTAATCGGCAATCAAGGGACCGTGATAAACATCTCCTGTAAATTCAACATGCAGGCCCGATTTATCGCCCCCTATCCAGAAGCTGTCATAAGGTCCCTGCCAATCCCAGTTGTAACTGTCGGGACGGAATCCTCCGGCAAAGCCGGCGCCCATAAAATAGCCCGACGATTCGGCGGCATACAGAGAGTTCAGGCGCACATCCAGTATGGCAATGTCCTTGTCGGTGGCAGCCAGTTGGAGGTTGTATGTAAGCATCCCATCGTAATCCATATTGGCAGTGGCGGATATTTCCATCCCGTTTTGAACCGAGGATGCCGTCCAGCTGACCATTCCTAGTGAAACCTGTTTCAGCGCCAGATTATCGGCTTTGAAAAAGAGAGAACCGGATGTGGTCACCACTTCGAAGCTGATTGGTTTTGCCAACACTTGTCGGTTGTTGATGCTGATCACTTCGGGCAACCCGTTTTCACCCACGATAACGTTTTTTCCAGAAGCCTGAATCGTCCTCCCGTTAAGTTGCATATCGACAAAGGGTTTGACGGGAAGACCATCCATACCGATGGTCGAATTCAACCAGCGCAGGCGCGAATGACGCCATAAATCACCATCGCCCTTGTCGGCTAAGAAATTATTGTCAACCTTAATAGTTACCTTAATTTTTCGCGCAGGTTCGCCGTCGGCAGTAAGGGTGGCCGTTCCAGTATAAGTTCCCACTTTGGCCTTTGCTGGTATCTGAATCCCGCACCACAAAGCCTGTACATGCCCCTTGGGAACATCAACGGTAAATTGAACCGATTTCCCATCCCAATTGATTCCCCCCTGGTTAAAGCAAGTTGCCGAATCCTTGCTGATAATGCTATTCCCGCATACGAAATCGCTGAAGGAGAGGTTAACGTTTTTCAACCCGGTCTTTGTTGCCCAAATACCGATTTGCCAAGTGTAGTACTCATTCCGAGAGGCAGTTCCACTGAAGGACAAGGCCGGAACTTTGTTGGTCCAACGCACCGGAATGGTGTAGGGCAGACGTATGGGAAACTCACGATCTTCGGTATAAACCAAAAAATTATCATTGTATTTTTTTACTATCTTTTCGGTTTCTGCTTGGGTGGCAATAAGTCCCATCGGGGTGAATGCATCGAATTCCGAACGACTTTCTATGCGTTCCACCTTCGCAGAGGGGAGATTGACTTTGTTTTTATCAACCGATTCACGCCAATCGGCATCGGCGTTGTATTTGGGAGCCAGGTAATCGTTCCAAGGTTCGCCATACCGGGCATCGTCCCAGCCCCTACGGAACTTGTAGGGCAGGTAGTACACGTAGTACTCCGTTTCTCCAGCCAGCGGCTGAAAGGCGATTTTTCCCTTTTCGGAGGAGAATTCCAATATGCTCACATTGGTTATTTCCTTGCCGGATCTGACGCCATAAATCACCACTTTCTTGGTTTCGGGTCGCAGATCGGGACGTCGCCACGGGATGGTTACCACCACCGAGTTCACGGTGGGATCACTCACTTTCACGACGGCACGGTGATTCCCTTTCATGTCGGGCATAAAGGCCGAATCAGCCACCACGAACGGAACTCCGTCGGGGGCAAAGGGCCTGTACTGCTCTTTGCCGTCGGCAAAAGACCTGTAAACAGCAAAAGTCGCGATAAAGCTTACTAGCAATAGATATTTCTTCATTGGAATTAAAATCAAAGATTATAATTTGGATTAATAGCTTAGGGAATTGATCAACGCCATATTAGATGCAGTCCCTTTGATCACCAGTTCGATAATGGTATCTACATCATTTTTGCTATTGGCAGGCACAGTGAACTCTAATTTGCCACTTGTTTTCTTGAACACCACTTTCTGTTGCGTGCCAAAAATTCTTGCCGAAACAATTCTATCATCGAATGCAGGTAGGCTGATGGAAGTCTGTCCATCCAGGAGGTGCAAAAAAATCTTGTTGTTTTTACGTGTGCTCACAAAATGGCCACCAATAGGAAGGTAAGGGCCACCCTCAGTTCCGTAGATAGTTTCACTGTTGATTTTCAACCAGCTGCCGATTTCGGCAAACAGTTTCTCTTGGGTTTCGTCCACGCTCCCATCAGGTTTTGGTGCCATGTCCAGCAGGTAATTCCCATTTCTACCAGCAACTTTCACCAAAGTCTGAATCATTTCCTTTGATGTTTTATACTTCATCTTCGAATTGTAGGAATAGTTGGGATAAGCCACGCTTGAGCAATATTCCCAAGGACCTTTGTAGTACAGTTTTTCCCAGCCCAAATCACCATGGTCTTCGCGGCTATGGTAATCGCCAACATTCGCCTCAAAATCCCATCCATCGTCCCAAGCGCCACCTTCTGGCTTTGAAGGCATTTGCAAACGCGACATGATAATGTTGGCATCCAAGCTTTTCAAATAATCACGCAGCTATTGGCGGTATTTTGGGGTTCCATACCACTCGGTGTGCCAAAAGCCATCAAACCAAAAGTTTTTGGTATGGTACTTTTGAATCAATTCAGCACACTGTTTTTTGACAAATTCGGAATAGGCATCCATGCCGCCGCGAACTGGTTCGAAGGTAGTGTTTTCCACCCAGCACATTTTACTCCATCCATTTTCATGCAAATCGGCAATGGAATAATAGGTACAAAATACAATCCCTTGTTTTTCGCAGGCATCCGACAGTTGTTTGCAAATATCCTGGCCATAAGGGGTGTTCATGATGTTGAAGTCAGTGGCTTTGGTGTCCCAAAGGCAGAAACCATCGTGATGTTTGGGCACAAAAACGATGTATTTCATCCCGGCATTTTTGGCAATGCTCACCCACTCATCGGCGTTGAAGCGAGTTGGGTTCCACTCCTTGCACAGCTGCATATACTTTTCGGCCGGAATCTTATGCCCCCACGACCAGCCAATTTCTTCATCAATGGCACCCAACGGGGTCCAGTGGATAAACATACCGAAGCGTGAATCGGTAAACCATCTCACTTCATCTTTTACAGGGTAATTCATCTCAATGGTCTGAGAATACACATCCAGATGACTCGCCCCTAGGAGGAGAACCACCACGAGTAATTTCCCAACCAACGATTTAAAACAATTGGTTCCAATTTTCTTTCCGGAAGAGGTTGAATTCATAATCATATTATTCTAATTGTTGAAAAATTAATTTCCCGCCATTGCATGTACTTGAAATTTTCGGATCAAAGGTGTGCCCACCGAAAATTTAACAACTACTTTCAGCTTGTCCACCACAGAATCGATCACAATGGGATCGATCTTCCTTCTTCCAACAGATGTTCCTTCAGCAACTTTTATCCATTCCCCCGTGGCGGCAATCCGTGCCTGAATCTCATAGCTTCGAATTCGTTGCCCGTATTGATACTCTTCCCACAAATCAGTATAAGCAATTTTGCAAGCTTTGTCAAGATCGAGCAAAATTTCATGACCTGCAATTTTCTCAATGCGTGCTAAGGGATGACCGAATGTTTTTTCAATTTCCTGTCCGAATTCCTTGTAACGCGCCATATCATCAGGATGTATGGCTCCGTTGGCCATCGGGGCACAATTTAAAATCAAAAAGCTATTGCGTCCCACCGACTTAATGTAGCAATTCATCAATTGATCCAATGATTTCCTGTGATTCAACGCATCGGGTCTGAAATGCCAGAAATGGTCGTGCAAAGGGGTGTCTGCTTCATGTGGAGCCCAGTAATCACCATCTGGATCGCAATTCCCCTGAATCTGATTTTTGTCGGCTTCATATTGTGTTGCAAAAACCTTATCCATTTTGCTCTTGGCAATAGTCGACCAACAGGGGTCGTTTACTATGCCTTTTTCATTTCCCGGCCATCGGATCGTGGGGTAAGGATCGTGGCAACCAACTGCTGCAACGACCGCATTGGGGGTTTTTCGGGCAATTTCTTTCCCCAATGATGCTTTAATGGGTTGGTCAATCCATATTTCGCTGACAAGATCGGATCCCAAACGATCTACAATTTCGTGAAATCTGGTTTTTAAAATCTTGTTGGATGCTTCACGGGTAATTACTTTGTCTATTTTCGTATAGGCTACAGTATTCTTATCATCCTTTTCTTCTGTAGGATGAGGAGCCCAGAAGTAAAACCCTGCCTTTAGACCAGTTTCCCGGCATGCACGGGCAAATTCTTTCACCACATCCCCTTTCCCGTTCTTGTACTGGGTGTTTCCAATATGGTAATCGGTGGTTTTGCTTGGCCACATGCAGAATCCACCACTATGGGCAAGCATAAAAACAATCTCTTTTGCGCCAAAAGATTTGGCAGCTTCACACCATTCATAGACATTCAGTTTTTCAAATTTAATATCTTCCACTTTCGTGGTTCCATTATCATACTCCCCCCCTTGAATGGTAGCAGGGTCAAGCTGGATAAACATGCCCAACTCCATTTCTTGCCAGGCGTATTGAACCTTGGATGGACGTGCCAGATGGGTTGCCTTGGGATCATTTATTGCGCTTTCCCATCGAGCATCCGAACCCCCAGTGGTGCTTTGCGACCTTGCGCTGGCTATGCAAAGTGATGTAAGCAGAAATGACAAAATTATTCTTTCAAACGACATCATATATCAATAAATTAGTGGGTAAATATTGCTTGTCCAAACCAAAAAAACTCACGTGAGCACAGCCGACTTAATTCAACAGGAATGTCTAAAAATGATTTCACCTTTTATGACTTTCTTTTCACAATTAGTGGAGAGGCCGTTAATCTGGTTCATCAAAAGTTCGAAGCACTCCGTCGTTAAGCGTGAAATGGGTTGGTCTACCACGGTCAATTCGGGGTCGCAGGCAATGCACATGGGGCCATTGTCAAAACCCACAACTGAGATATCTTGCGGCACACGGATGTTTTTTGTTTTCAGATACTTGATCACACCAATAGCGGCGTCATCAGAAACCGCAAGTATCCCATCAGGAATCTGATCCAACGCCAGAAGCCTTTGTGCCCCAGAGTACCCATCAGCCAAGCAATGGCTGGGCTGTTCAGCATAGTAATCCTCACGAAAGATCAAATGATTGTCGGCAAGCGCTTGTTTATAACCATCCAGCCTATCCCTGAACACATTCATATAACTTGATGTTGAAATGAAGGCGATTCGTTTTCGCCCAATACGCGCCATTAAATTGACGGCATCACGAGCTCCCTGGAAATTATCAATTTCCACGCAGGATGATTCTATATCCTGCGGAATACGGTCGAAAAACACCAGTGGAATATCCCATTCCCTTAATAAATTAAAATGCTGTCCTGTTTTTGTTTGAATTGACACAGAACAAATAAGGCCTGCGAGTCGATAATTCAACAAAGTGCTGACTATTTCCTTCTCAATTTCAAATTTGTCGCTTGATTGAAACACCATTACCGTATAACCCGCTTCATAGGCCAGATTTGTAAAGTCAGAGATAAACTTTGAAAACAAATAATGCTGTAAATCAGGTACAAGTAAACCTATGGTATTACTCCGGCTATTCCGAAATCCTTGGGCAATCAAGTTCGGTTTATACCCCAATTCATTTGCCTTTTGCCAAATCAATTCGCTTGTTGCGCTGCTGACCGATTTGCATTTTCGTAAAGCCCGCGATACGGTTGTATGGTGAATATCCAACTCCTTAGCGATATCTTTGATTGTAACGTACCTTTTCATCATCAATGATTAGTTGGTCAAAAATATAATGCACACGTGAGTATTCCAAATTTTACGCCACCTATTCCAACCATTTGACCAGAAAAAACTGCATCCATCGATACCAAACCTACAAAAATCCATAAATTCACATAAATAATAAAACCCCTCATAAATTATAAACATATGCGACAAGTGATAACCTCCGAAAAGCACCCCATCAAGCTGTGGCTCGACGATTTGGAGCCCGGCGCAATGGTTCAGGCCAAGAACCTGGCCAACCTGCCCTTTGTGCACAAGCATGTGGCGCTGATGCCCGATGCCCATTCGGGGTACGGGATGCCCATCGGCGGGGTGCTGGCCTCCAAGGGGGTGGTTGTTCCCAATGCAGTGGGCGTCGACATTGGCTGCGGCATGTGTGCCATGCGCACCTCGCTCCAAGAAATTGATCACGGCAACCTGATGCACATCCTCGCCCACATCAGAGCCTGCATCCCCACTGGCCACAATTGGCACAAAACGCCACAGGATCTCAAGCATATGCCCACAAAGGGCAAGCTCCCTCCCATTGTGGAGCAAGAATATAAAAATGCGCAACACCAGATCGGGTCACTGGGAGGCGGCAACCACTTTATTGAGATCCAACGAGGATCCGATAAACACATCTGGGTCATGGTTCATTCGGGCAGCCGCAACCTGGGCAAACTGGTGGCCGAGCACTACAACAAGCAAGCCAAAATTATGAACAGCCGCTGGCACACCGCCATTCCCGCCTCCTTCGACCTTGCCTTCCTGCCGGTTGACACAGAGGAAGCCCAAACCTACCTGAAGGAGATGGATTATTGTGTCCAATTTGCCTTTGCCAACCGCAAACTGATGATGGAAAGGATCCAGGAGGCTTTTAACGATATGCTCAAAGGCCGGGTGAGTTTTGATGGAATGGTCAATGTGGCTCACAACTATGCGGCATGGGAACACCATTATGGTGAAAACGTGCTAGTACACCGCAAAGGTGCCACACGTGCCCGCCTGGGGGAAATTGGGATCATTCCTGGATCGCAAGGCACCCAATCGTATATTGTGGAAGGACTGGGCAATCCTGAGAGTTTCGAGTCGTGCTCGCATGGTGCCGGCCGGATGATGGGGCGTAAACAAGCCCAACGGGAGCTCGATCTTTCCAACGAAATACGACGGATGGAGAGCAAAGGGATCATCCATGCCATCCGTCACCAGAAAGATTTGGATGAAGCACCTGGAGCCTATAAAGATATTGATGTGGTGATGACCAACCAGACCGACCTGGTCAAAATAAAGGTAAAACTGGAACCTTTGGCGGTGGTGAAAGGTTAAGCAGCCAGGAAAAAGTCCTGAAACAAAAAAGTTCATTGCACGATGATCACATCACGCAATGAACTCCATTAATCAAATTAAAAATTCTAGCCGATCAACAGCCAGGTATCAAGGGCGACACATCCTTACCGTCCTTATCCACCGGGTAAAGCGCTCCTTGGCTCTGGAGGGCTTTTTGCATTCCTTCCACCATCTGCACCAATTTTTTTGACTCCAAAACACTCAAATCCTTGTCTTCAAACGGATCGCCCTTCAGGTTGTAAAGCTCGAACTTGGGATTTTGAGGATCCTCGGGGCGATAGTGGTAAATCAACTTCCAGTCGCCATCGATGAAAGTGGTGAAATAACTGCCGCGATGCTGGTGAGGGAAGTGCATCAGCACCTCAGCGGAGCGCTTGCGGTTGACCTTACCCTTCATTTGCGTTGACATGCTGACCCCATCCACCACAAAACCTTTCACCGGCTTCACCCCAACCATCTCCAGGATGGTGGGATAAATATCCATCACCCCGACTGGTTGGTTTTGGATGCCTCCACTCTGGATGGGGAAACGCTTTTGCAGGATATTATCGTCCGGTTTGACCCAGCTCATCAAGAATGGCACACGCGTCCCCCCCTCATAAACCGATCCTTTTTTGCCACGAAGCGGGGCAGAGGAAAAATGGCCATTCTCATCACCAAGTGGAGCATCTCCCCCATTGTCACCCAGGAAGATGACCACCGTATTTTGTGCCACTCCTTCTTTTTCAAGATGGGCCATCAAATCGCCCAACGACTTATCCATCCCTTCGATCAGCGAAGCATAGGCCTCGGCAGCTTTTCCCTTGCCGCTGTTTTCATAATGACCAATGAAGCGTTTATCGGGTTGAAAAGGCGAATGAACCGCATAATGAGCCAAATAAAGAAAGAATGGTCGCCCCTGCTGGACTGACTTGGATATTTCGGCGTTGGCCTCCAAAGTCAGCGCCTCGGTCAGAAAGGTTTCTGTGCCATGGTATTTCTCGAGGTGAGGCACGGCATGACTCTTCTGGCCCTTGAGGTTGCCATAGCCATCTTCACCATAATAGCTGCCGGGATGCCCGATGCCCCTACCACCAATGTTGACATCAAAACCCAGATTGGCAGGATCTTCGGCCACACTGCCTGTGGGCCCGAAATGGGCTTTCCCCACGTGGATGGTACGGTAGCCGGCCTCCTTCAGCAATTTGGGCAGCAAGGGGTCGGCAGGATCTAACCCTTTCCAGTTCCAAGCCATCGGCCCATAAGTATTCCGGTTGTTGGCCGCCGGATCAATCCAGTTGGTGGTGCGGTGGCGCGCAGAGTTTTGTCCCGTAAGCAACGAAGCCCGTGAAGGTGAACTGACACTCTGCGCCCGGAACCTGGAAAATCGAATGCCCATCTGAGCCATCTTTTCCATATTGGGCGTGCGGTACCATTCGTTCAGCGGGTGGACTTGTGGCTTACCATTGGCATCGGTCAAAAAGGGCACCGAAGTATCCATAACCCCCATGTCATCAATCAAAAACACCACCACATTGGGTTGCTGTGCCTCAACCACCGCCAATGCCGAAACACCGAGGGAGGTCAATAAAAAATATTTGCAATTCATTGGATTGTTTATTTATGTGTGTGAAGGGATAAAGTTAAATGAAAAAAACACTAAAAAAGTTTCAACTGGACAGCATTTGACTTATTCAACTGCTCAAACTCTAAAAGGTTTGTACTTAGCAGATGAGCTGGATGTTTGGTTATGGGACAAACATGTTTACCTTCAGATTGGACTAACAAACCTTGCTTTTCAAGGTAACGTTTATAGCGACAAGCCCCCTCAACAGGAATATCCAAAGCAGAACAGATTGCTTTTTTTGTAGCCGTTACATGCCTAAGTGCAATTTTAAACAAATGTTTTTCAGAATACTTTTTCTTAAGCTCACCAATAGTAACCCCCTCACCTATTTCTATTTGATGAATAATTGCCCGCAAAACAAAATCCTTACCACAATCAAATCCTTCCCATGAAAAGAGAGCCAAACTGTGCACACTTTCCTGCCTCATCACACTGTCTGCCATTTCTTTACCAAGCGAATTGGTGTTCGATCCTATTTCCAAATAAGGAGACTCAATCAGTTGGCTCTCTTGCATCTCTATTGGAGAAGAACATGCAAATTTCCTGCTCCAGTCAGCTCTAAAATAGCATTCTGAATCCTCTTGTGAGTTTGAAGGCACTCTATTCTTCAAAATCTCAATTTCTGCCTGAATGGCTAAATGTTGTTGCTGCTGATCGGCGGGTGATTGTTCTTTTCGAACTGCTTTGAAAATATTTGCAGTTACACGTTCCGAAATACTGTTTATTAGTTTTTCAGGGTCAATTGGACTTAATACAAAACCGTACATAATCTTTAAATTTTAAATTATGCACCAAAATTCAGGGGGCGTTTTTCGGGGCGTTTGGGGGCGTTGCCCTAATTTCGCCCTACTTTATAACTGTTTACTTTGTAGGTATTTTTCAACTAATTCGGGGGATTTAGAAAGTTCAATAACTGCCTTTCGCCAATATTCACCCCCAATTTCAATAAGTTGGTTTTCAATATTTATATCATATTTGTTTGTAATCTCATTGAATAACTTATAAAATCTGTTTCCTTTTCCTACTCCCATGAGTTCGTTTCCAATACGTTCCAATTCCTTTTTTTTCCCTATTGGGTAACTTTCTCCTTTTGCATTACATTCAAACAGGTATGCCAGTAAATAATGTTTGGCTTTATATTTTTGTAGATCTAAATCTCTATTAGTCGATTGAAGCGGAAACGCTTGCCCCAAGGGTGATTCCTCTGCGTTGCTTATCTCTGAATTTATCCATTCGTTGAGGTCGCGCCAATCAAGGCCACTTTTCAGCTCTTCAGGAACTGAAATTCTGAATCGCTCCAGTAATTGGCAGTAATGATCATGACTCAAGAAATCAAGCGCTTTGAGACTTGAAAGCTCGCTATACCCTGCACTGTAAATGTTGGTCGGATTAATTTTGAACTTAAACCAAAACCAACTAAAATCAAAATACAAATCAAGAATAATTCTCCCCCCTTGCAAATAGGCGTCCTTTTCTGCGTCAAACAAAATGGGTTCTTTACTCTTCTGAAAATAGTCAAACAATGGCCTCAACAGATGATCCAAACTATCAAAAAGCAAAGGTTCAAACGGATGACACCTGTTATCGCAAACAAATTGTTCGTATTTCGTCCTATAATCAAGGATTGATGAAACATCGACTGGCTCAACAATTTCTCTTAATTCATAAACCGCACCAATATTTCTATTATGCATGCTTTGATTAAAACCATTATCAGAAATATTCAGGCTTATTATCTTTTCCCGTATTGGCATCAACAGCTCTTCATTTATCAATTTCCACTTCCCTGCAAGAACATGCTTCAATTCATCAACTCGGACTTTATCATGATAGCTTTGCGACGGGTTAAAAGCATTCATCTGTTTTCTAAACGCAATTACATCTTTTATCACATCCTGACTTTTTGATATTTTTGGTAGCATTTCAGTATACAAAAAATCAATGAGGTAAAACAAGTTTTGAACTTCTTTATTAATCACAACATTCTGTTTTTAGCAACAATAGATTAAATTCTCAGGCAATGAATCGTCATTATTTTCGGACAATCAATAACACAAACATTAACCTTATTCACAAAAAAAGCAACTATTTCCCATTATTGCTAATAAATATGACCAACTGCTTAAGAATTGAATTTTTACATATCCAAAACACCCATCAAAATATGACATAAAGGAATGACCTTTGAAAAATAAGAAAAGGAGCTCTGGAATAAAAGTGATCCCAGAGCTCCCCCATTTATGATTTCTTATCTCGAAACAGGTAGCTGGATTTCGGTCAGCCACTCCTCGACCCGATCCTTGTTCCAAATTCCATCGAGGTAACAGAACCGCGCCCTGTCAACCGGGGTATAGCCATTGGTCTCGGCATAGGCATAGAGCCCTGCAAAGGTTTCGGGCATGCTTTCGTAGGCGCCATAGTGGTTGATGCAAAGCGCCAAGGGCACCTCGGGCAGCTCCTTGAATTTGATCAACTCCGAATCGTCCTTGCGTCCGGTCACGGCTTCAAAATACTCCAGGTCAATATCCACCCCATACTCCTCCTGATGCTCAATGGTAAAGCAATATTCTGGCGGAGGACATTCACACCCCAATCGGTGCATTTCAGGCCCAATCACATTGGGACAGAGGTGAAACAAATCCTGGTACGACGCCAATTTGCAACGGTGTGTTGCAAAAATGCGGGAAGGCAACGTTTTTTCAAATACTTTTTCCATAACATTTTCTTGTTTACAGAGCTTGGTTTCCAAACTTGCCAATTCTGCCTGCCGCCACATCAGTCGTTCCATCTCCAACCGACACGTTTCGTATTTGTGGCGGATCATTTCACGATTCGGCAACTCTCGCCCATCCTCAAAAAGATCCATGATCTCCTCCAACGTAAACCCCAACTGTTTCAGATAAGCAATCCGGCTCATCCTCCTCAGTTGCGAAACATCGTAGAAACGATAACCAGTCCATTCATCAACCTCAACTGGCGCCAGCAACCCAACAGACTCATAATGGCGAAGGGTCTTGACAGTCACCCGGCAAAGCTTGGAAAACTCTCCAATTTTAAACTTCATTTTGTTTTTCATAAACAGTGCGCGCATTCGTTTATAACACAAATATATAGGCTACCCCAAGGTACGAGTCAAGAGTTTTGACTGTTTTTTTTAAAATTAGTTCAAGCCAAATAAAAATGAGAAGGAATATTGATGGATAGTATTTTTTTCACGAAATTGTTTAGGCGTAAAGAGAATGTGCTCTTGGTTAATCTATTGATTTACTTTTCAGCAGTATCAATCATGGACAAAGATAGATTCATCCGGAGAATAAGTGAACGTTTAAAAGATACATCTTTTAATGTTCAGTTGCCCAACGGCAAGGTGATGCAAGTTGGAGAAAGGGAGCCTTCCTTTTCAATCCGCATCCATGACCGGAGGACTTTATCGGCCATCATGCATTTGGATGAGTTGAGCTTTGCCGAGGCTTACATCAATGGAAAACTCGATATCGTTGGTGAATTGTGGCATGTACTCAATTGCCGCGATTTTTTCCACGACCTGCATCCACTGAATTATATCTGGCACCGAATATTGCCATTTTTCAAAGGGCAGTTGAAGGTGAACCGGCAAGCCATTGCCGATCATTACGAATATGACAATGATTTTTTCTTAAAATTCATGGATTCGAGCCGATCCTATTCACAGGCGTTGTTTGAGCATGACGATGAAACACTCGAAGCAGCCCAGCACCGCAAGCTTAATTTTGTGGTGGAGAGTTGCAACCTCAAACCGGGCGACCGTGTTTTGGATGTGGGTGGCGGATGGGGCACTTTTGTTGAATATGCTGGCAAAAAAGGCATCAATGTCACGGCTCTGACACTTTCTAGGCAATCGGAACGGTTTTTGGGAAATTTGATTCAACAGCAGCAGCTACCCTGCAATGTGAAATTCATCGATTTTTATGAGTACCAATCACCAGAGCCATACGATGCCATCGTGGTGCTGGGAGTCATGGAGCACCTGCCAAACTACCGCTCGGTGCTCAAACAATTCCACACCCTACTGCGACCCGGAGGGAAAATATATTTGGATGCCAGCTCTTTCCGCGAGAAATATTCCAAGCCGGCCTTTATTTCCAATTATGTTTTCCCAGGCAACCACCGGTATTTTTGCCTGCATGACTTCCTTACCCAAATGGCGCAAACCAACTTGAAACTGATCAGCATTCACAACGATTGCCACAGCTATTATCTAACCTGCCGTGAATGGGCGAAGCGACTGGAATCAGAAAGAGAAGCCATCACTCAGCAGTGGGGAGAACGGTTATACCGCATCTTCCATCTCTATTTATGGGGATCGGCTCATGCCTTTTTCAACAAGAATTTGGATGCCTACCGGTTGGTTTTGGAATTGCCTGCAGACAAAAGCACCATCAATAAAACCAACCACGCATACAATACAACTGCAAAAAATTAAGATTAATCCTTTTGATTTTATAAGTTTTAATTACATTTGCGCTGCATTGGTTTCCAAACCGAACTTTTCGGGGAGGAATTAAAAGGGAATACCGTGAAAATCGGCAACAGTTCCCGCTGCTGTAAGTCCCGGCCATTTTGGTCAACGACTTCTGAAGAGACAAACCACTGTCAAGCACTCAAAGCTTGATGGGAAGGGTTCAGAAGTAGGGATAAGTCAGAAGACCTGCCATGCAAGTTGATTTATGCAGCCTGCGGTGAACGGGTATCTAATCATTACGATGTTTCCTTTTTCTTCCTCCTCATCGTGCACTGCATAATCAGACATAATGTTTAACATTAAATGCGGTGAACATGAAAAAACTAAAAATTGACTTCCGTTTGGGCACTTTAGCCCTTATCATTCTGCTGGCTGCTCTCAGCCGACTGATTCCCCACCCGCCAAATTTTGCACCCATCGGAGCCATGGCACTGTTTGGAGCTACCTATTTCGCGCAACGACACCTTTCATTCCTTATTCCCATCATCGGCATGTGGCTGAGCGACTTGGTGTTGAATAACGTGATTTACGGCCAGTATTTCGACCATTTTGTCTGGTTTTACGATGGCTTTTACTTCACCTACGGGGCATTTATCCTCATTGGACTGGTTGGCTTCCTACTTTTAAAGAACGTGAAAGTTCAAACAGTAGTCATTGGCTCATTCTCAGCCTCCATACTATTCTTCCTTATTTCAAATTTCGGAGTTTGGTTTTCCGGCACCATGTACCCAAAAGATTTAAATGGGCTGATGGCTTGTTACACCGCAGCAATTCCTTTCTTCAAGAACACCCTTATGGGTGACTTAGTGTATTGCGGGGTACTTTTCGGTTCATTTGAATTGGCCCAGACAAGGATACCTGCCTTAAAAACTGCATAATATGGAAAAGGAGTGCCCCCGATGCCATAAACCTTTCATTTGCAAAGTCGACGACATCAGCAAATGTTTCTGCTCCGCCGTGGTACTGCCCGGAGACGTTTACCAGTTTATCAAAAACAACTATTCCACATGTCTGTGTGAAAAATGCTTAAAGGAATTAATTAGTGAACGGCAGCGTTCGCCAAAACCAACTGCCGTTCACAATCAATAACAACACAATCATTTAATCAAAACAATTGCATCATGAAGCAAATTTACTTATTTTTTATCACATTATTCATCGCCCTGCTTCCGGTCGTTGGCCAAAGCATCTGGCTAAATCCTGAAGCAGGATATGTCACCAACGATGTTATTGCTGACAAGGCCTTTTCGTGCCACGATATTTCCGGCAACACCCTCTATGCCATCGACAGCGATGGGCTATATGGCTATGACCTGACCACCATGCAACAAACACTCAACCTAGGGAAAGCACCAGCATCCTACAAGGGCGTTTGGGTCAGTTTTGTGACAGCCGATCCCGACGGGACCAAAGTTTGGGTGGGTTACACCTCTTCGGGACTTGTTGATGACCGCATTTTCAGCGTGGACATCAACACCGGGGAGTGGACCCACGCGGCCACATTACCAGGTAACTTCGACATGGAATGCCACAATGGCAAATACTACGTGTCGGGGTTGAACAAGAAAGGCTGGGATGGCGTGAACGATGTCAATTGCATTTCACTACTCGATGTGTCGGGTTTCAATCAACACAAAAAAATAATAGAAATTGGTGGCAACTCAACCGGCTTGGCCATAGATGCCAGTGGAAATGTGTACAATGCCAAATACGATCCATCAGGCAATTCTATCATGTACAAATGGTCAGCAACCACCATTGAAGGCATTCTAGCTGCCAACGACAACACATTCCTTACAAAGAATGACGCCACGGTTGTGACGACCATGCCAGGGAACGGCCCCTATGATTGCACCACCGATGAAACCGGCCGGTTGATATTCAATTGCAACGATTTTTCCGGCGGCAGCTTTGTCGCCCTCTGGAACGGGAAAACCGGGGAAACGCAAAATTACGACAAGATTGGTGTTTATGGCGGAGGTTCCTTTGCCTGGTTTGCCATGATCAAAGCAAAAGGTGATTTGGCCAATGGAGGTAAAATCTATATGCTCAACTATGGCGACCCACTAGTTGAGATACGCCAAAGCCTTGCCCCTTCGATAAAACGGAATATTGACGATAAGCTTCTTCCCATCAATGCTCCTCAAACAGAGATCAACCTTGCCGATCACTTCAGTGCTAAAGCTGGTTCCACCATCGAATACACGGTATCAACAACAACCAACCCCATCCTTTCGTCAATAGTCGTTGATGGTTCAACCCTTAAGGTTAATTACCTTGCCGACGCAACAGGTTCGGCAGAAATCACAATCACTGGAACCACATCGGGAGATGCCACCCAAACCTCTTTCACCATAGAAGTGCGGGATATTGATTACAGTAATGGCGCATTCATCGTCAACGAAGATTGGTTTGGCCATTCCAACGGCACCGTCAATTATCTGACAAACGGCCAACAGATGGTTTACCGTGCTTTCCAAAATGAAAACCAGGGAAAATCATTGGGCGTAACAACCCAATATGGCACCATCTATGGCAACCGATTCTTCTTCCTGTCAAAACAAGGCACTCGTTTGGTGGTTGCCGATGCCATCGGGCTAAAAGAACAAAAGAGTATTGAAGATTTCGTGCCCAACGAATCGGGCAACAAATCGGACGGTCGGGCTTTTGTGGGCGTAACGCCCAGTAAAGGGTACATCAGCACCACTAAAGGGATTTACCTGTTTGACATCAACACCCTAACTGTTGGTGCGATGATTGAAAACACAAGCGGTGAAGTGGGCAACATGCTGCGTGCCGGCAACTATGTTTTTGCTGAAAAAACAAATGAAATTTACATCATTGATGCCATAACCAACCAGATAGTAAAAACCATAGGAGGAACCTCCATCAGCGGGGTTGTGCAAGCTTTGGATGGTTATGTGTACATTGGTTCCGGGACAAAACTGCTAAAGGTTGATCCATACACATTGGAACAACAAGAGGTTGCCATGCCATCGGGCATTGATGTACCATCCTCCTTTGGATTTGCATGGCATGCGGGCAGCTTTTGTGCCAGCGCCACCGAAAATGCACTTTTTTGGTCCAAACCAGGCGGGTGGTCGGGCAGCAACATCATCTACAAATACGTGATTGGTGATGAATCATCCCTAAGCACCCCCTTCATAACATTGGAAAACGGAATGGAATTATACGGTGCCGGATTGCGCGTTCATCCCGCCACCAATCAAGTGTATGTCACCGGCAAAAAAAGCGGATGGGGCGACAACAGCCTATACAACACGCTGTATGTGTTTGATGGATCAACCGGAGCTGAAGTTACCCGCAAGGAACTGGAACCCTACTATTGGTTTCCTGCCATGTCAGTATTCCCTGATGCCCATG
>JAGPIS010000079.1 GCA_018054835.1 Breznakibacter sp.
ATGTGGCCGATCGTTATATCAATGGGGATGCCAGTTACGGCATTTGGCGCGATATGCATATGAAGATTGAAGGCGATGCTGTGAATACGTTGCAAATGGTTTTTTTGTCGGACTGGTATTTTGTGCGACAGATTGAGTTGGCTGAGATGAAATACTTTCCGCCCAAAAATCCAGTGGGTGATTCGCTGGTTCAGATCACCTCCAGTGGTCCCGACAGCGATTGGCCGGCCATTATGATGGGTATTTTCCATGCCATTGCCTCGGCCCACAGCTATGTGTATATAGCTACGCCCTATTTCATGCCTGGCGAAACGGTTTTGATGGCGCTTAAATCGGCTGCTCTTGGGGGTATTGATGTGCGGATTCTGATTCCACAACAAAGTGATGCTTGGTTTACCCGTTTGTGTTCCAACTCCTATGTCAAAGAGTTGCTCGAAGCCGATATCAAAGTCTATTTCTACACTAAAGGCTTCCTGCATAGTAAGATGATGGTGGTGGATGATGTTTTGAGCACCCTGGGCTCCGCCAATATCGACTTCAGGAGTTTTGAGCAAAATTTTGAGATCAATGCTTTTATGTTTGATGAGAACATCGCCCGTGAGATGAAGGATATATACCTCGACGACTTGAACGATGCCATTGAAATTGAATACGAACAATGGAAAGGGCGTCCTTTAAAACAAAAGATGCAGGAGTCGTTTGCCCGGCTGTTCAGTCCGCTGTTGTAGTGGAAGGTTTTCAACTCGAAATGTCAAATTAAAACCAAATCAAACCCTTTTGAAAAAAACAAACACTTTTTCTTGGATAAAAGAAAAAAATCACATTAATTTGACCCTATGATTTACCAAGAAGCAAAAATATCAAATCTTCCTCTCTCCGGGTTCGCTTCAACCTGGTGCTCTTCTCTATTTATGATGATGGGTATGATGTGCAGCATGATGATGTCATGTTAAGATTTTGCGCGTCGTGTCTGATATTCCGTTTTAAGTATTAAAATAAGAAAGATGCCGATGCGCAAGCAGGAAGGTCTTTTTGTATGATAATATTAAAACTGGAATAGTATGAAGAAGCTACATTTCGAAACATTGCAAGTTCACGCAGGACAGGAAGTTGACCCCACCACCTTGTCGAGGGCAGTGCCCATTTACCAAACCAGCTCCTACCTGTTCAAGGATGCTAAACATGCAGCCGACCTATTTGGCCTCAAAGAGTTTGGGAACATCTACACCCGCATTATGAACCCCACCACCGATGTGTTTGAGAAGCGCATTGCAGCCCTCGAGGGTGGTGTAGGTGCTTTGGCGGTTTCTTCGGGCATGGCAGCCCAGTTCATTGCCCTGACCAACTTCCTGGTGGCAGGCGATAACTTTGTTTCCACCTCCTATCTTTATGGCGGAACATACAACCAGTTTAAGGTGCAATTCAAACGGCTTGGCATTCAGGTGAAGTTTGTCACCACCGATGCCCCAGAGGATTATGAGGCTGCCATTGACGAAAACACCAAAGCCATTTATATCGAAACTATTGGCAACCCGCGCTTTAACATTCCCGATTTTGAGAAGATTGCAGCCATTGCTCAAAAGCACAACATCCCCCTGGTGGTGGACAATACCTTTGGAGCCGGTGGCTATTTGGTGCGCCCCATCGAGCATGGAGCCAACATTGTTGTGGAATCGGCCACCAAATGGATTGGCGGTCATGGCACCTCCATTGGCGGTGTTATTGTGGATGGCGGCAACTTCAACTGGGGCAATGGCAAGTTTCCATCCTTCACCGAGCCCTCCGAAGGGTACCATGGTTTGGTTTACTGGGATAGCTTTGGCGACAAAAGCCCCTTTGGGAATATTGCCTTTATTACACGGGCCAGGGTTGAAGGGTTGCGCGATTATGGTGCCGCCATCAGCCCCTTCAACGCCTTTTTGCTGACCCAAGGATTGGAAACACTCTCACTCCGCATGGAACGCCACACGGCCAATGCCTTGGCACTTGCCCAATGGCTGGTGAAACACCCCCAGGTGGAATATGTCAACTATCCAGGATTGGCTTCCAGTGCCTACCACCAGTTGGCAAAAAAATATCTGCATGGTGGTTTTGGCGGCGTGCTGTCGTTCAAAGTCAAGGGCGGCACCGATGAAGCCGACCGGTTTGTCAACAGCCTTTCGCTGGTGAGCCACCTGGCCAATGTCGGTGATGCAAAGACATTGATCATCCACCCAGCCTCCACCACGCACGAGCAGCTGAGCGAGGCCGAGCAAAAATCATCGGGCGTGGAACCCGGCTTGCTGCGCGTTTCGGTTGGCATCGAACATATTGATGATATCATTGCTGATTTTGAATCCGCTTTTAATAAAATAGCATAATTGCCTTTCTGTCTCCGGTTCCTAACTTTGGGTTCCGGAGATCTTATTTTGGATAAATTGATTTATCAAACAGAAAATGAAAAGACAAAAATTACGCATCGGACTATTTGGGTTTGGCGTTGTGGGACAAGGCCTTTACGATGTTTTGAAATCGGCAACCGGCTTGGATGCCCAGATTATCAAGATTTGCGTGCGGTCGCATAAAGAACGCAGCTTGCCGGAGGAACTTTTTTGCTACGAAGCCGACGACATCCTTAACAACGATGAGGTGAACACGGTTGTTGAGTTGATCGACGATGCCGAAGCTGCTTACCATATTGTCAAGAGCGCCCTTCAACGTGGTAAAAATGTGGTGTCGGCCAACAAGAAAATGATTGCTGAAAATATTGCCGAATTGATCGAACTCCAGAAGCAGCACAATGTGTCACTTTTGTATGAGGCCTCGGCTTGTGGCAGCATTCCTGTAATCAGGAACCTTGAGGAGTATTACGACAACGACTTGCTCCTTTCGGTCACTGGCATCCTGAATGGGTCGTCCAACTACATCCTTTCCAAGATATTCGATCACAACAAGGGGTATGCCGAAGCGTTGCAGGAGGCTCAAGATTTGGGTTTTGCCGAAAGCAACCCAGCCTTCGACGTGGAGGGTTTCGACTCGTTATACAAGTTGATCATCCTCACCATTCACAGCTTTGGTGCCATTGTCGATCCCAAAGAGGTGCTCACCTATGGCATCTCCAACATCACCGATTTCGACATCCAATATGCGCGCGAGAAAGGTTTCAAGATCAAACTCGTTGGGCAGGTTGAGCGGTTGAAAGATCAAAAAATCAGCCTTTTTGTGTTGCCCCGATTCGTTGGGCGTGACAAATATATTTATAGTGTCGAAGATGAATTTAACGGCGTGGTGATCAAAGGGCTGGCCTACGACAAGCAGTTTATGTTCGGCCGGGGTGCAGGCAGCCATCCCACGGGTTCTGCTGTGTTGAGCGACATCACTGCCTTGGCGCACCGCTACCGTTACGAGTACAAAAAAATGCATTACGCCAACACCTTTACGTACGATAATCAGGGGGTTATTGAGATCTATTTGCGCTATAAGGATTCTGAAGTGCTCAAACATTTCAAGTTTGAAAGTATTTCGCAGGAATATACAGGGCCTGTTTATAACTATAAAATTGGGTGTATAAAACTTTGCCACCTCATTGAAATTAACGATCTTCTCCGTAAACTGGATGTTTTTGTGGCGGCTACCGGACAACTATTAAACTATTGATTTGACGCGGTGTTTTGAACATTGAGTAGCGCATTTGGGAGACTTTACTTGTTTCCACCGGAAAAAGAGGGTGTAATTTGGGATTTTTCCAAAATATCACCCTCTTTTTGCATCGTTTTGTTAAATTAGCGCTTCCAAACAATTTGAAAAAGTCATGGAAAACATTAAAATAACGACAGCCCAAAATGTTCTGCTCAACTACCGCCTGGCGAGCTTTGGCGATCGCATACTCGCCTATCTGATCGACATTTTTATTGTAGGGTCACTGACCCTTTTGATTGTGTTTCTCCTATCGATGGCCGATAGCCTTAATACTGCCATTGCGTTGATCATTGCCCTCCCCGGATTGTTCTACCACCTATTATGCGAGTTTTTCTTCAATGGTCAAAGCCTTGGCAAAATGGCAATTAAGATACGGGTGGAAAAGATTGATGGCCAACCCTTGACTTTTGGGAGCTGTTTCCTGCGCTGGTTACTCAGATTGGTTGATTTTACCCTCTCATCGGGATCGGTGGCTGTCCTTACCATCCTGATCACTGGAAAGGGCCAACGACTTGGCGATATGGCTGCAGGTACCACTGTTGTGAAAATTGACGACAGACCCTTGTGGCAAAAAACCATTTACGAAACCGTGCCTGCCGACTACCAGCCTGTTTACGACTCCGCCATGCTTTTGACCGATGCCGAAGTGCAAACCATCAAGGATGTTTTGGAACTGGCTAAAAACGACAGGGATTATAGTGCCATTGGCGCTCCGTTCCCCCTCGCCATAAAAATGCGCGATGCCATTGCCAAAAAACTGAACGTCACCCCTCAGGGCAATTCCATTCAGTTTTTACAAACGATATTGACCGATTACAACCATTTTAACCAATAAAGGAGGGGTTTGTTATCCCGGTTGCTCTTCCTTGTACTGCGCTGGTGTTTTATCGAATTCTTCTTTGAAGCATTTTGCGAAGTAGGAATGGTTGGAGAAACCCACCAGATACATCACCTCTGCCACGCTGAATTTCTGTTGCCGCAACAGCATGGCAGCCTTTTTCATTCGCACCGATTTGATATACTCCACTGGCGTTTTTCCGGTCAATTGCTTGATTTTGCGGTAAATTTGCTTGCTATTGATGCCAGAGATGTCCCCCAGAGCCGATACGTTCAATTCAGGATCGGAGAGGTGATCCTCAATGATTTGCGTGATGGATGCCAGAAATTTTTCATCGTACGACAAGGCCTCTATTCCCTTGGGCTCAGCCAGTGCTTCCAGGCGCACCTTCTCCTGCACTTGCAGGTGCTTCCTTATCAGTTGGTCGATGCGGGATATCAATATGGCGGGTTCGAAAGGCTTTGCCACAAAGGCATCGATGTTCAATTGAATGCTTTCCAACTCGGTGCCCTTGTCGTTCATGGCCGTCAGCAAGATGATGGGTATGGTTGAGGTGGGCAGGTGCTTGCGGATTTGCCGACACATCTGTAAGCCATCCATCTCGGGCATCATCACATCCGAAATGATCAGGTCGGGCTGATGCTGCAGGCACATCTCCAGTCCCTCTTTGCCATTGTTGGCTACCAGGCACCGATACTGTTGGTGGAGGATGCTGCTGATGAATGAGGTGATTTCCTGCGTGTCATCAACAATCAGTATCAACGGTTTTTGACTGTCGTCCAGTGTATTATCACTCCTTGTGTTTGAATCTGACGCTTGGGCTCCTGGCTCGGTGGTTTGCAGGGTTATGCTGATGGTCGTCCCGACTCCTTCGTTTGACGTTATGGCCACTTGTCCGCCATGCATCTCCACATAGCTCTTCACCAGGTATAAGCCAATGCCCGTGCCCTCTTTTTTACCTGCCGTCAATGAGGATTGATAGAAGCGCTGGAAAACATAGGGTATTTCCTTCTCCGGAATTCCAATGCCTGTGTCGCTGATATTGATGGTTACCTGTTGGGTGTTGCGGTCAAAAAGGATCGACAGCGTGATGGAACCGCCTTCAGGTGTGTACTTCACAGCATTGGAAAGTAGGTTGTCCAGAATGGATTCGGTTTTAACGGCATCCAATTCCATATATAGCTTATCAATATTAGATGCGAAGTTGAAAGTCAATTGCTTATTCCCGCCACTGCCTTCAAAAGCAGCGAAGATGTGGCGCGAAAAAGAGACCAACTCGATGTGGGAGCGGATCAACAGGGTATTGCTATCGGCGTCTATCCTATTAAAATCAAGAATCTTATGAATGACCGAATTCATTTTGATGGCATTTTGCTGCACCAATCGCAGCTGCTCCTTTTCATGTTGATTTTTGACTTCGGGAATCAACTTGCTGATGGGCGCAAGAATCATGCTGAGCGGTGTTTTCAACTCGTGCGAGAGGTTGGAGAGGAAATCCAGCTTCATGCGCGATTGTTCCATAATCTTCTCCTTTTCAATGCGCTCAATCTTCAAGCGGTTCTTCACCCTGAAAAAATTAATTATCCATACAACCAAGGATAGGATGAGCAGCCCATAGGCGCTCTTCGCCCATCCGGTGTAATACCAGGGCGGGCGAATTACGATTTGGAGCGTGTATTGCTGGTTGGAAGGACGCCCGGCCGCATCGAGTTTGCTGACAATTAAAACATACTCGCCATGGCTGAGGTTGGTGTATGATATGCGGTTTGTTTTTGTATCCAGAAGAGTCCAACGTTCTTCCAGCGGGGAGAGCCGGTAAACAAACTGGCTCTTCTCTTCCTGATGGTAGGGCAAGTCGGTGATGTCGAGGGCGAGGTTGTTTCCGTCGTGGGGCAATATAATTTGCTTGGTGTGGCGTATGCTCTGTTGGTTGATGTTGACCTGATGGCCGTTGACAGAAAGTGCCGTGGCGATAATGGATCGTTCCATGGGCTTTTGGGCAATGGCATTGGGCGAGGTGATGGCAAACCCATTGACATCGCCCAGGTAGAGGATGCCCTCGTTTTGGTCGAAATATAGGCTGAAAAAGCGGCGGTCGGTGAGGTTCAACCGTTGAGCCGCTAAGGTGTTTTGATCAACCAACCATAGGCCATCGGTTGTGGAAACCCAAACCTTTCCATCGGCATGGGTCATGGCCAGTACTTCATTGGGGCTGAACTCATCGAAATAAACCGTTTGCGCAGCATTGGTTTTCGAATCGATGCGCATGGCGCCACCACGGAAACCAAGCCATATCATCCCTTTCGTATCGCTGAGCATATAGGTTGGCGAGATGGGTTTTCCACGGCTCACCAAGTCCAATTTTTCAACGCGGCGGGTGGCTGCATCAATCTTGTTGATGCCATGGTTGTAAAGCAGTACCCAAACATTTCCCTGGTCGTCGGGGACGATTTGGTTAATGAACATGCCTGCCAATCCGTTGTCGGTATTGTAATTGTAGTTGGCCACACAGGTCCCCGAGGGGCTGTTGAGCAAGCGTTGCTTCTCCACCACAAAGATGCCGCCCAGGCACGTGGCAATCCAAAGCTGTCCGGCGTCATCTTCAAAAATATTATAGGCCCAGTTGGCGTTGTTGCGTCCAGTGCTGTCGGTGATGCTGAATTGCCGGAATTGCCCGCTTTGGTAGTTGTAAAGGTTGATGCTGCCATCGGTGGCAATCCAAAGGTTGGCGCTGCGATCCTCGTAGATGTGGCGGATGCGACCGTGGGGCAGGGGATTCTTTTTATCACCCATATTGTACCAGATGGCATTGCTCCAACCGGCCGCACTCTTTGTAGCCCTAATCAAGCCATGGGTTCCACCAAACCAGAAATAGCCCCTCGAATCTTTGAATATGGAGTATAGCTGGTTGCCCTCGCCTGAGTTGGTGAACTCTGCCAGGGTGGTGTATTGCAACGCCCGGTTGTGTCGCGAAAGGGATATGCCATAGTCGGTGCCCAACCAGATGTTGTGGTCACGGTCGGCAAAAACAGTCCAGATGATGTTGTTGGTCAGTGATGTGGCGTTGCGTGAATCGTGCATCACATGTTGGATGGGTTTGTTTTCCTGG
>JAGPIS010000080.1 GCA_018054835.1 Breznakibacter sp.
AAAAATCGGGGATCATTCATGAAGTCGGGACTATTATCATTTTTTGAAAACAACCAGGAAGAGGTATCCCTTTTCTTCAACATAGGATGCGATGCCAATAATGTATTCAGGCTGGATCATATCACGGATGAATTATGCCAAATCATAGGCGCAACGGCCGTTGTGGTGTATGGCACTTTGGAGGATGATTCAAACAAAAGAGACCAACTCAGCATTTCGATAAACAGTACAATCGTTCATCACGAAAACGAGAGGGATAATCTGCGAAGCAAAATCAAAGCAAATTACAGCACCGCTCAGTATTACCACAACATAATCAATGAGAAATCCAACGACAACCCGGCAAGGATAGTAGAAATTATTGAAGTACAACTCTTCAACAAGTGTGAATTGAATGGCCAAGTAGTTGCACTTTTCAATAAAACCGAAATCAACCGGAATTCCATTGAAAACCTGATCAGGATGGTTGCCACCAAAATAGAGTATGCCATAGAACGGGATTTTGCGCAAGAGAGTTTGATCCTGAAAAACAGAGAAATGAAGCATCTGCATCAACAATTAACCAATAAAAACCAATTGTTTGAGGATACCCTTCAAGAATTGATGCAGACCAAATTGGCGGCCGATGAAAACATCCAACTCAAATCGGCCTTTTTGGCCAATTTAAGCCACGAGATTCGCACACCCATGAATGTGATCCTGGGATTCAGCGAACTGGTCAAATCCAGCTCTTGCTCCGAACTGGAGCGGCACAGCTATTTGGACATCATCCATCAAAATGGACTGCAGCTGCTGCGCATCATGGACAACCTGATTGATATTTCGAAATTGAAAACACGCCACCTACTCAACACACCAAACTTAGTGAGCGTCAATAAAATATTGGAGCGCCAATACGAGTATTTCGACAAAAAGATCAAGGTGGCACAAAAACCGATCTCCCTCAACCTAAAGAAAGGAGTCGAGGCTCCCAAAGACACCATCCTTTCGAGCGATGAAATCATTGACAAAGTTCTAGGGCATCTGTTGGACAATGCCGTTAAATTCACACGCGAAGGGGAAGTGAATTTTGGATACGAACCACAACAGGACGGTTTCCTCTTTTATGTGAAGGATACGGGTATCGGCATTCCAAGAGGAAAAGAGGAGGTCATTTTCGACCTGTTCAGGCAGGCTGACATCCACGCCACACGAGAGTTTGGCGGCAATGGTCTCGGACTGGCCCTGGCTCGCAAATATTTGGGCGTTTTGGGAGGCAAGATATGGGTGGAATCACACCCTCAAGAAGGATCGGCCTTCTATTTCACCGTTCCGTTGATGTCATCAAAAAGCCGCCAGTAGCAACCCGATATCCGTGTCGGGAATGGCAAACCGTTTACCAATCTGGTTATTGGTAAGAATCCCCTTGTAAATATACATCCCATTGGAAAGGCCAATCTCCTCCTTCACAGCTTGATGAATGCCGCCCGATTCGGCAATATTAAGCAGCAGTGGGGCAAAAATATTACTCAAGGCAATGGATGCCGTGCGCGAAACTCTGGAGGCGATATTGGGCACGCAATAGTGGATGATGCCATGTTTTGTAAACACCGGATGGTCGAAATTGGTGCAGGATGAGGATTCGAAACATCCCCCTTGGGCAATGCTAAGATCTACGATGACCGACCCTTTTTTCATAAGCGACAACTGCTCCTCGCTCACCAGATAGGGACGCCCAACATCGGAATAGCCCAAATTGCCTATAACAGCATCGGCCGAGCGGAGTGCCTTGGTGATCACCTGCGGATGCAGGACAGACGTGAAGACCCGTTGCCCCAAGTTATGCTCGATATTATAGAGGTTGTGAATGGAGTTGTCGAAAATTTTGACCTGCGCCCCGAGCCCCAGCGCTGCCCGGGCTGCATATTCACCAGCAGTACCGGCACCCAGCACCACAAATTCGGCAGGAGAGATCCCTGTGATGCCGCCCAGGAAAACACCTTTCCCATTATGGGCTTTGCTCAGATATTCCGAAGCCACCATCACCGAAGCATACCCTTCAATCTCATTCATGATACGTATAACCGGCAAAATATCATGAACATCGCGAAGGTACTCAAACCCGATGGCATTCACCTTTTTATCCATCAACCTGGCGATCCCTTCGCGCGATTGGTGGTAAAGAGATACGAATGAAAATATGACCTGGTCGGTTTTCAACAGATCCATCTCCTCCTCGCAAGGCGGCATAATCTTGAGAATAATATCAGACTGCTGGTAAACGTCCACCTTGCTTTTAACAATGGTTGCCCCGCTCTCAGAAAAATCGTTATCGAAATAATTGGATTGTTCGCCTGCGCCACTTTCGATTATAATCACATGCCCATTTTCAACCAATAGTTCAACGCCTTGGGGTGAAAGGGGGATTCTGTTCTCGAACCGGTTAACCTCTTTGGGGATACCGATAACAAGCTGTTTTTTCCGTTTACTGATCTCAAGCATCTCTTCCCTCGGGAATAATCCGTGGTGCCCCCTGGGAAATGGCGTACGATTTGGATAGAGAGTCATAGGAACAACACTTTGGGTATGATTTTATGCGGATGTCAATATAGTCATTCCTAGCAAAAATCGCAACGGTCAATTGTCAACAACGGTGATTTTCCGTTCCTGATCCGAAACTATTTCAATGGACACTTTCAGGTGATCTTGTGGCATCAAATCTTCAATTTTTTCAGGCCATTCGACAAAACAGTAGTTACCTGAATAAAAATAATCTTCATAGCCCATATCAAAGGCCTCCCCCACATTTTTCAACCGATAAAAATCGAAATGATAGATTAGCCCATCCCCTGGGATGGAATACTCGTTGATAATGGCAAAACTGGGACTATTAACTGTATCAACCACCTTCAACTCCTCGCACAAGGCCTTGATAAAGGTGGTTTTACCAGCCCCCATGCTTCCGTAAAAGGCAATGATCCTATGTTGTTGGAAAGAGGCAATAAAATCGCGGGCAACAGCTGACAAATCATCAACATTGGCAACAGTATAGCTTTTCATAATCTATCTCGGTTTATTGTGTTAAAGAAAAACGGAAACTAACGCCATAATTGGCGGTATTGATTGGGTACGAAGATGATATATAGGGTTTGTTGATACTCTGATCGTAAAACACCTGCATGTTGAACCGCTGGGTAAAGGCATAGTCGGCCGTGAATTTCAACGCGACAATCTTCATGCCGGAGGTCAATTGATTCACCTGTTCCTGGACTTTTCGGATGATGGCAAAGTTGTCGCGGATGGAGAAATCGAGCCTCAGGTTCAAGTCACTGGTGACAGACTTAGCATCGCTACCCTTGCCAAGAATCATGGCAAGCTTGTCGAAGCGGTAACCCAATCCCATCACATACTCCTTACTGTAGTTTTCAATCACTTGGTTTCCGGTCAGGCTCAAACTTAATGTCCGCCCAGTTTTCACTTCGGCACGGGTGGTCAGGTTATTGATCCACGTGATACTGAACTGAAGCAGTGGACTAAACTGTTCGGTGATTGAAACGGTGGATATCTGAAGCTCAGGCACAAAATTATCTTGGATGTCACGAATATAGGATATTCCATCCTCCTGGCCGTCCCAATCGAGATTGGTCAAGAACGCCCCAACACTATAAGTGGAACGGTAGGCATGCGAAATATCGAAACTACGCATCACTTTGCTGAATGGCTTTATTTTGCCCAACCCATCGTAGGTTATGCGCCAGTTGGGTTGAATCTGCGCCAGCGAAGGAATGGCATCGAGGAAGATATTGCCTGCACTGCGCCCGGAATAAGCAGCCAAAAAGGCAGGAATCAGCACATCCTGAGAATTCAACCCGTAACCATCGGCACCCTTATCCACGCCATAACCCAACTCAGGATAACCACCCGGTTTATAGGGCAAACCGGCAATGGGTGTCCCGGCATACTTACCCGTGGTGGGATATCTCGTTCCCTCCCGTTGACCGGCAAGCCGTCCGGCAATGACTTGCCTGTTGCGCAAAAACTCATCAAACACATCGGAATCCAATTGTCCCTTTTTCCCAATATGCTTGAACGAAGTTCCTATAGCATTGTAGGTCATGGAGAAACTACCCCGTTCCATGGTGTTATAAACGCCTTTGAAACCATCGGCGCCAAACATATAATATTCGCTCATGTTATTGTTATACCGGCGATCGGCCGTCAATTCAACGCGCAATCCTTTGATGGGTTCAAAAGTTGCTTTCACCGAAAAATCCTGTGTCGTGGTCATCACAAAAGGATTGTTAAGCGTGGTGTCGGTTGACAACCAGCCACGGCGCACCGCCTCCATGGCAAAATCGCGATCCTGCCACCCCAGCATAAAAGGAATGCCAGGAGCAACGAGACCTTTGTAACGTTCGGCGCCAAGAAATTCTGAATTAGGCAAATAACCCGGCAAAATGGTTCCGTTATTACCTGAATAAGTCACCGTCAGGTTTTTCAGCGAAGTGACCGTCAATGCGGTATAATCCTTCACCTTTTGCCAAACACTGTTATTGTCGGTCACGGTACCGGTCACCAAAATACGAGCGTTGGCGGCATCGACAGCCGGCACAAATTCCACCTTTGAAGCATTGACCACGTTGACACTTCCTTGTACAGGACGCCCATTTTCGTCGAACACCCGAACATTAACCTCGGTGGTTTTCAGCTTGTGGTTCACCACCAAAGGTTTCTCGGCATTCAGTACGACATTATTCTGATTGTAACGTACCGTGCGCGAGGCACTCTCTTGGTTGGGCTGCTTGGGGCCACCATACTTGCGCGACAAATCCTTAAGATAAGAAGAGCGGTTGTAGAGGGTATTCATGTTCAACTGCCCGTTGGCCTGTATGGTGTTGGAGTTACGGATGGTGTTCCCCCAATCGAATTGGGTTTGCTTCACCAAGCCGGCATCCCACTGGTACATCCCTCGATATTGCAGGGTTGCTGTTGTAAAGTCGAGATAGGGCAATTTATTGACCGGCACATTGTAGTTGACGTCGATATTATGCTGATAATTGGCGACACGGCCAAACGACATGATGTTTTTCATCACCGAATCGCGCCACTCGTAATACTCATCGCGGTACAGTTTTTTGTTTACGGCACCTTCGGGCTCGTCGATGCGGGCATTGGTAGAGGTGCGGAACCCTATTTTCAACGATTTGGTGAGATTGTAGCGCAAATCGAAAAACCGGTTCCAGTCAAAGTCCTTGCTCACATTCACTGGAATTTTGTAGTTGGGATTGGTGATGTTGCGTGTTTGCCGCTCGTTGTATTGGCGCCCCAACTCCCACCGATACGATACCTGTACTGGAGAG
Source organism: Breznakibacter sp. (assembly GCA_018054835.1). Lineage (GTDB taxonomy): Bacteria > Bacteroidota > Bacteroidia > Bacteroidales > Marinilabiliaceae > JAGPIS01. Next base: position 5,340 of record JAGPIS010000080.1, read on the forward strand.
TAGTAAAAGTTGAAATCGGTAATAAGCTTGAACAGGTTGGGGTTCAACTTCGATCCTCTAAATGGCTCAACAGCTTTGGGATTGCCGTTGAAATTATAGGCCAGCGATCCCCTAAAATCGCGATTGGTCTCATATTGTGTGTCGATGTTCCGCTTGTTGGTTTCGCTGTAGGAATAGGATGCCGACAAGTTGCTGGGTGAATAAAATGCCACGTCGGGGCTCTTGGGATTCAACCGCACATTGGTGAAATTGATGCTTTTGCGGCTCACCACCGTTTGCGAAACATTCTTGATGCTGTCGCGCTCTGCTTCGGTGGCGGCATTGTCGAGTGCCACCTCCAATGGGATATCGGGGTCGAGCGGGTAATATTTGGGATTGGCCACCGATTTGGAATAGCCGAAATAGAACGGGATGCTCAACCGCGATTCGGGCCCCATCAGCTTGCCCAGCTCCAGGTTGGTGGAGAGGTCATACTGGTGGAAATCTTCCTGGCTACGTTCATTCACACTTTTCTCGATGCTACCAAAACCAATTGTGCTCATCTTTCCCGCAAGGGAAACAGAGCCAAGGTCGGCCAGTTTCACTGTGGTGCGAGCATTGGCCGCCCAACCGCCATCTTCATTGAAATCGGTGAGCCGCAACTCATTGAACCAAATTTCGGCCGATTTTTGTCCGGCACCCCGTGCCCTGGTACCAATCATTACCGTCACCACATTGCTCAGGTTGGGATTTCCCTTGATGCGAACCCTATTTTTTGGTTTATCAGGATCGGGCCAGGAATAGACATCGTTGAACGACACCGTGGAACCCGCCTTCCGTTTTTCATCGTTGCGGCGAAGCTTCACTTGTTGAAAAAGGTCGAGGGGTACATTCAGCTCGTTATCCTCGGGCCACACAAGATAACGCTCCGTTTCAATATCGGAGTATGTCCCCGGCAATGTAACCTTAAGCGGAATCTCGTATTCATAATAGTTGTCGGTATAGTCGGTTCCCAGGCGGATGAAAGCAGACATCTGCTCATCCTCCAAGGCTTCGCCCTCAATGGCTTCGGCATGGATAAACATCTTGATGCGCTGATACTGGCGCATGTCCATGTTCAAGGTCTTATACACAGCTCGAGCATCGCCCCCAGCCAAGTCATGCACCCTCATCAGCAGCGCCTGCTCGTTCAACTGCCGCAACTGGGGGTTGGCCGGATCAATCACCCGGTCGATGCCAGGAGGCAGCACATAGTTGACTGGTGTCTTGCGGTTATTCTCTTCAATATTGACGGCAAAAGTCTCCATTTCGGAAGAAGCTGAGGGGATGCTTCCCTCATCGTAAAGCTCTTTGGTGAACTTGCGCCATTCTCCACGCACCAGGTCGAGTGTGGCAAAACGCAGGATGCAAGTGTCGCTGAAACCCGTCATATACATCCGCATAAAACGCATGGAACGCATGTCGCTGATGGAACCCACCGTTTTTTGTGGTTGGTTGAGGGGAATTTTGAACTGGTACCATTTCACCTTTTCGGTCTTCCCGTTTTTCAATTTCACCGAGGCTTCCACCACATCGGCAATATTGTTTTTCCCCACCATCATACTGTCGGGGCGAATGGAGACCCGGTATTGATAGTAGTTCTCATTCTCATTCAAGGTGTTGTCGCTATTCAGATCCTCATTATCGGGCAGTGTCACCGCAGCAGTGGAGTAGGATTCGGGCGAGTATTCCGATGGCACCGAGTTGCCTTCGGTGTTGTTGAAATGTTTGTAGCGGTCGAGCACAGAGGTTTTGGAGGCATCGTAATCCGATCCCCTGAAGTAATGGTAATCATCGCCAGCGGGGTCGCTCACAATTTTTTTATACGCGGATTCTTCCAACATACCCGAAGCATACATCTGGTCGATGATATTTAGGTAAGGGTGCGCCGGTTTCCGGTAGAAATATCGCTCCCGGTCGGAGCTAAGTCCATTCAATCCCACATCTTGGGCACGGAGCGAAGCAGGATCGGTGTTGAAGGCATTCACCAAGCTCTGCTTCTTCGAAACATAGCCCCAATTGGTGCTGTCCACGTCAAAGACCTCCCCTTGCACAGGTAATCCCTGTTCAAAGGCTTTGCGTGAGTCGCGCAACACATCCTCCGAAATATTACCAAGATTGAAGAACAACTCCCCGCCATCTTTGCCATCGTCGTAAATAAAGGGGTCGAGCACCCAAAACTCGATGTATTCAATGTTGGCCGATTCAAAATCGTTGGTTTCAATCTTTCGCATGATGCCGCCCCAGTTCTGCTTGGGATCGGGCA
>JAGPIS010000081.1 GCA_018054835.1 Breznakibacter sp.
ATGTTCTCCACTTCGGCCACACTCTTTTTGACGCCCATCTTCTTAGCCAGCTGGCAGGCCAAAATATTCACTTCCGAATTGCCCGTCACTGCCACAAAAGCATCCATTTTTTGAATCCCTTCATCTTTCAGCAGCTCCAGGTTCCGCCCGTCCCCATTGATCACCAATGTCGATTCCAATTGGTCGGCAAGGCGTGAGGCCTTTTCCCTATCGATCTCTATCAACTTAATGTTGTAACGATCCTCCAGCTCGATGGCCACCTTTTTCCCAATTCGGCTTCCACCTAAAATCATGACATTGCGGATGTCGAACTGTTGCTTGCCACAATCTTTCATCACCTGGGGAATATTGTCACGGGTGGTGACAAAATAGGCCAAATCGTTGTGGAGGAAACGGTGGGATCCATGAGGAATGATGGTTTCACTTTCGCGGTAGATGGCCACGGTATTGTACTTGCGATCGTGTAGCGCAGAGACTTCGAACAAGGATTTGTTGATAATGGGGGCATTGTCGCGCAATTTGATGGCCAAAAGCACCAAATTGGCACCCGAAAATTCAAACATCTGGCGAATCCCCACCTGCTTAAGGGATTCAATCACTTCGATGGCTCCCAACTGTTCGGGGTAAATCAGTTCATCAACCCCCAATTGTTTAAAGAATTCCAGGTTCTCGGGCAATAAATACTCATGGTTGTCAACCCGCGAAACCGTCATTTTGGCACCAAGCTTTTTAGCCAGGATGCAGGCCAGGATACTCATATCAGGATAAGGAGGCACGGCAATAAAAAGATCGCATGATTTCACATTGGCCTCCTTTAAATCCTCGATGGAAGTCATCACACCAACCCGGGTCATCAGGTCAAAATGAGTATCAATTTGTTTCAATTTCTCCTCATCTTCATCCATCAAGATTACATCGTGATTGGCCTTAACAAACAGTTTCGCCAAATGGGTTCCAACTTCACCGGCACCTGCTATAAATATCCTCATTTTATATTAGAATAATGTTTCAAAAAAACAGCTGCAAAATAACAACTAAATTATGGATAGTTCAAAGGAAAAACCGATAAAATTAAGGATCCTTTTAACGCCTGGGGTTCAAGACAATTCCACCGTCGGCGATCACATCAAAAAGCCGGAATCCCTCCTTGCCCGACAAACGGCTCCATCGTTTGCGCAAAGCAGGTTTCAGACCAGAGGACAAGACCACTAAATGCGGATCAAATTGAACCCAATCATCTGGAGGCCAAGCCTCTGACGCAACAACAACAATCTCTGCTTGAGCAAGCATCTTCTCTGATTCGCTCCAACTGTGCCGATCCACAACAACCCCCACCAAAAAACCATCAATATCAAGCACCAGAGAACGGTTGACAGGGATGACCTTGGGGGGCTTCATCCCCGCCTGCGAAAGATAACCAGAAGCCACATAACCGATATCCGCATCCGAAACGTTTTCGGAAACAAAAACCAAGGTCTGCAAAGGCGTGGCGACGACCATCATCAATTTGGATGGAACATCAAAAACAACCAGCTCGCTCCGGCGAGCCAAAAACTGATTGTAAGCCAACAGCTTAATCAAAAACAAAACTAAAACCACCAACCCATACAGGATCGTTTTATAAATCCGCTGGTTCAGGAACAGATAGAGCAACCCCAACAGCATCAGAGTCATAACCAGATCAAAACCATCAAAAGCGATATACTTCAGCACCGAATGAGGCAACAGCTCAGCAAAAACAACATAACGGCCAATCAACAGAAGCAAATCATTTAACACGCCAGCAAATATGGCCGAAAAGAAGGGGATTGGCGAAAAAAAGAGTACCAGCAGGGCAAGAAACAGAACCGGAGCCAACAGAGGCACCAATATGAGGTTATTCAGCAGGAAGTAAACCGGGAAGGCATGGAAATAGAACAGCGAAAAAGGGAGGGTTCCAACCTGTGCGGCAACAGAAACAGCTATCAAAGACCACAACCACTGAAAAGCCGGGAAGCGAAAAACAAAAAGTTTATTAAGGATCGGATAAACAAACACAATACCGGCCACAGCAGAAAAACTCAGCCACAAGCCCGCTGAATAAACCGAAAATGGATCGATGAGCAGGATCAAAAAAAAGGCGACCACCAACAAATTGAGAATGGATGTTTCCCGCTGAAAGGTGCGGCCGATCTCGAGCACCGACATCATGATGATGGCCCGCAACACAGATGGCGACAAACCAGTGAGGGTGCCATACAACCACAGAGATGCCAGAATCACCAAAAACCGGATGATGCGCCATCCATTTTTCCCGAAAGAAGGGAATAGGTAGAGCAGCAACAAATAGATGATCCCCACATGCATACCACTGACCGCCAGCAGGTGCATGGTGCCGCTATTCATAAAGGCGCGCTTCACGCCCGGATCCAATTCACTCTTGTCGCCCAAGAAAAAAGACTGCAACAAACCAATGTGACCGGCCTCTACCCCCTGCTTCAAAAACAGGGCAACAAGGGCATCCTTGAGTTGAGCCACCTGAACCTTTGGGCTCCATCGAACCACCGGCTTGACTGAAAGCGATTGAGCATCAGCATAGCCCATAAAGGAGAACCCATGGCGCAAAAGATACTTGGGATAATTGAACATTCCCGGATTATCGGGCTCTTCAAACGACATCAAACGGAGCCTAAAAGCCATTGACTGGCCAGCCAACGGGGGTGCATCAGTGTCGTTGGACAGAAAAACAACCCCCTTTTGATTGAATAATAGCGTGTCACCATAAAAAATGGTATCGGCAAAAAACTCTACTTTCTGCGATTTGGCAGTAAACCCGATGCGGTCGATCACATAACCTGAAACATCCACTTCATGGTCTGCCTTGCAACATGGTTGCACCGAACGGATGCTGGTATAAGCGTTTCCAAAGAGAAAAAATATTGACACAATCAAAGCGCCAGGAATCCAGCCATAGCGGAAAGATGGATGACGGAAAAAATAGAGGATAGAAATAAGTACCAATAAACCGAAGCCAAGTGTTAACAACGGCGTCACAAAAACAAAGTCAGCGCTGAAAACGCCGATCAAAAACGCCAACAACGAACGCATCAACGGAACATAACGCAGCCAATAACGCAACACGGCACCAATGGATAAGATTGATTATGAGCTCACGATTCTTCCTGTAAAGATATTAAAGATTGCTTTAAAAAAATAGCGCATATCGGTTTTCAAGGGATGATTCTTTTTCTCGGCCAAATAGATTTGTTCAGCCACAATATTCGACCGGGCATCGGACATGCAGAGGGCCACGTAAGGTGGAATGCAGCCGGGTTTAAAGCGCACCCGCTCTTGTTGCACCGACTCGGGCAATTCGTTGAACCGGCTGCGGCTCAATGGCCTTACCCCCACCAAGGTCATCTCCCCTTTCAGCAGGTTGATGAATTGGGGTAACTCGTCGAGCCAATATTTGCGCAGGAATCGCCCCCACCGAGTGATCCTAAAATCCTTGGCCGGCTTGCCCAATGTATTGTAGCCATTCAATCGCACAATATAATCCTGGAGATACTCCGAAAAAGGATACATGGTTCGGATTTTATAAACACCAATCAACTCCCCTTGAAAACCCACCCGATCCATCCTATAAACCCAACTGCGGCTGGGCAAGGTGTCTCCTTTGGGTTCCCCGGTTTTCATCACGGCAATGGTTACTTGGGTCAACTCCAGTTTGTATTCAATAATATCGAAACCATAAAAAGTCAGACGTCCCAACCACTCGGCCAGGCTAAAACAGTTTTTTTGCCCCTGCGTAAAAGCAACCTTGCCGCCATTGCATCCGGCCACGTCAGCCCAATCAATGATGGTATTGCAGGAGATCCGGCAGATATAAATACCCGAATCGATCATGGCCCGATTCAAGAACCGCAAATAGTCATCCAGAGGATCAATCTGATTGAGCAAACCCTTTTGAACCACATGGCGGAACAGGTTTTGAATCAAGCCACATTGCTGAAGCAACTTGCGGGCAGAGAGGAAAACAACATTATCGCGGTCAAGTGAAAAATAGCTCTCCACAAAACGCCGCTCATGTTGCGAGAGATGGCTGCGCAAGCATCCACTCTGACGAACAACATGTTCAGAATCACCAATTACGGCAGTATCCCGTTTATCAAGCACCATACGATTGCCCCAGATTTGCATCACAATTACGATAGGTAATATGGTTTATAACGAGATTGAAAAAAATGAGTTACAGAGCCCAATAAAGTGCTAATCAACAGAAAAAGCAATCTCAAGGATAGAAACTATGCTTTCAAAGACGCAAAGGCCACTTCGGTCAAAAATCCACAGCACATCATATTTCCATCAATAGCCAAAACAGCAGGTTTTATGGACAATCTCAGAGGATGAATGCTATTTCTTCACCTTCTTTCCCGAGGATGAAACCGCCATCTGCGAGCTGATTTCGACCTCCACCGGCACTTTATAAGCCACCAGACGACCGGCGCAATACGCCTGCACATCCTCCTTGGTTATTACGGCTCCGGCCTCCCCCACCACCACGATGGCTCGGATGGCCTCGCCCAAAATATCGTGGGGAATCGGTACGATGCTACAATCCACCACGCCCGGCATGGAGACAATAACCTCCTCAATCTCCTTGGGGCTCACCCGGTTGCCCCCCACCTTGATGATCTCCTTTTTGCGTGAGGTCAAAAAGATGAAGCCATCCTCATCATAATGGCCCAAATCACCGGTATAGAGCCAACCGTCCCGGATCGCTTGCCTAGTCTCAAGCTCTTCGTGCCAATAGCCCAGCATGATGTTGCCACCACGGGCAATAATCTCCCCCACTTCGCCCACAGGGGGCCGACCACCAAGCTCATCAACCACCTTCAGCTCCACCCCGGGAATCCCTTTCCCGATGGATTTGGTTTTAGAATCCACAAAGGCCGGGTCGAGATACGAGAGCCTTGCAGTGGCTTCGGTTTGGCCATACATCACATAAAAATTCACTTGAGGAAATGCCTGGCGGAATTCATGGATAAACACATCGTGCAGCTTTCCACCGGCCTGGGTAACATACCGCAGATAGGGGAAAGATGTATTCTGGAAAGCCTGGTTTTTGCGCAGCAATATTTGATAATGGCTGGGCACACCTGCAAAACCGGTGCATTGGTATTTGTTGAGATCGTTGATAACGCCCCCGATCAATGCAAAGTTGTTGTTCAGCACCAAGCTGCCACCTACGCGCAAATGGGTGTGCAACAACGACAGTCCGTAACAATAGTAAAAAGGCAGCACCACCTCCATGATGTCGTCACTTGTCAAATGGAGATAGTCGATGATCGATTGGGTGTTGGCCATCAGGTTTTGGTGCGAAATCATCACCCCTTTGGGCTTGGCCGTTGAGCCGGAGGTGAAAATGATCTGGGCGAGTTCATTGGGACTGGTTGCCGATCCATCGGGCTCAAAAGAGGTTCCTTGGGGGAAAACATCCGTTTGGTCGAACAATACCTCGTCGATAACATTGAAGCCTGAAAGGTCGAGGCGGTTGCGCACAGCGCGCGAAGCCACTATATGGCGGGTTTGCGTTTGATCCACTATTTCACGGAAGGTCTCCACGTCGATGGCCGGGTTGAGTGGGATCACCACCCTCCGCGACTGCATGATGGCCAAATAAGGAACCACAAAAAAAATGGAATTGGCCGTCAACAAGATAAACTTCTCGTTTTCAGGATAATTTTCATCCAAGTATTTCCGGAATCCAGCCACACGCCTCTTTAACTCCCCGTAGGTGCAAGATCCATTCCCGCCCAACAAAAATGGATGTTCAGGAGAAACCTGATTATCAAGAAAATAATCGACCGCATTCATAACAAACCTATTTTATTAAACTCACTGAAAATGATAGTCATGCAAAGGTGCCGTACGAAGGTATTGGGTGGTTTTCGACTTCCGCTCAAAGTTCAGGAATATCTTCTCCACCTCATCGGCTTCCAAAGCCATCACAGAAGCCACTTCGGGTGCCAGATACCCATTTTCGTAGGCATACCAAAGGAGGTCCATCTCGCGGAATGGCATCTGGTAAAAAAACTCCTCCTGCGTCTGTTCGGCCGAGTAGGTGTCGGTGGTGGGTGTGCGGCGAATAATCTCTTCGGGAACACCCAATTCGGCTGCCAGTTGGTACACCTGTGTCTTATAAAGGTTTCCGATGGGCATAAAATCGGCGCCTCCATCACCATATTTCACAAAGAAGCCTTGCTGTACCTCATGTTTGTTTGGGGTGCCCACAACAGCATAATGGAGTCTTTCGGCATGATAATAGAGCATCGACATGCGGCTGCGCTGTTTGAAATTGGAGGCCGCCACAATTTGCAGATAATCCTTCAGGCTCAACCGTTCGCGCCGTGTTTCCCCATTGGAAAAAACCACCGTGACATAAAAAACAGGCGGAAGGCCCGATTTCACAAATTCGGTTGGGATGCCAATCTTCATCTTGTCCACCGAGGGGTTAAACTCCGGGATGGCGTGTTGCACCGCCTCATCGCGGCGCCGGTAACAGCCAAAGCCATCCAATACGCCACTGATATCTTCAACAATGGTTTTCACCCCCAGTTTGTTGGCCAGCAAAAGTGCATAATCCTTGCTATCGGGGCTGGAGTCGCGCTCGGGCATCAAAATCCCAAGCACCTTGTCGGCTCCCAAAGCCCGCACGGCCAGCGCACAGCAAACCGAGGAGTCAATACCGCCACTAAGGCCGATAACCACACCCTGCCGTTTAAACAACTGAAAAACATCGGCCTGCATCTTATAGCATATCTGGTCGATCAATATCTGAGGTTGATCAATCCTGATCAAATCGCGAGAAAAAGGTTTCAAACTCATCTGGTTATATTTAAATTTCCATGAAAATCAGGAGACAACACTGCGTTTGACATTCGCAATGGCCAATTCACGATGGAATGGTTGATTGTCGCGTTTACAAAATAGCGAATAACATAACTGTGTGGTCAGCAAGGCATTGATGGCCATGTTATCCAGTTCGTTGGATGTCTCGGCATTGCGAATCCTTGCCATAAGCCTGTTCACCATATCCACATCGAAAATAGCGGACTCTTTCAAGGCTCTTTCGGAAAGAACGCCATCCAGAAGGGAGTGCGACATCAACAAGGCATTGGCAGCCGGAGCCCGGTAGGCCTGTTTTGGCCGGTTGATAATTTGAGCGGGCAAATGGGATTGCATCATCCGTTTTAGGATATATTTCTCGTTCAAGCCGCGTATTTTATATTCATCGGGCAAGGCATGGCAAAACTCCACTACCCGGTGATCCAAGAACGGGTAACGTCCCTCCACCGAGTTGGCCATCGCCATCCTGTCGCCCTGTGACGACAGCAAGTATCCAGGTAAAAAAAGATCGGACTCGATATACTGACCCTTTGCCAGAGACGACAAGTTACGCACCTCTTCGGCAATAGCATCGGCATACTGATCCACCACACTGGCTCCATTGGAATCGCCCAGCCACTCACTATTGAACAGCCGGCACAAACCGGCGCCATTGCGCCACCTCAGCAAATGGGAATAGGCCGGGTGGCCAACCTCGCTTAGCTTATAACCAAAAAACAGCTGGAGCGCCTTA
>JAGPIS010000082.1 GCA_018054835.1 Breznakibacter sp.
GGATTGAATGGGCTCCAAAAATCCCAAAGTTCAATCACACCACCTACATTTTTGCGTCGAGAATTATTGGTGCTCATGCTATACTCGGCAATAAAATTAAGCTCTTTGGTAACCTCAGCAGTTAACGTGGTTCCAATCCTTAAATAATCGGTAGTAATGTTGCTCGTGTTTGCATTTGCCAAATATCCTGGAGCATGGCGGAAATATTTCCCTTTGTAAGTACCATATGGGAAATAGGATCCCCAACGTTGGTAGTAACCAAAATAACCATTGCTGCGGTCAAAACCGGTTCCATCATAGTAGTTATAAGGATAATCATAGCTTTGGCGTGTAGCCAGCGTTTTAAAGTCGGCTTTCAACCATTTGGTCAAAGGGGTACTGACTCCAAAATTGACATTATAACGTTTCATCTCCTCCGGATTAAGCTTCAACGAACCTTCCTGACTGCTATAACCAACAGAGGCATTAAAAGATGAATTCTCGCCCAAACGTCCATTGGCAGCAACATTGTGAGTTTGCTGAGGCGTCCAATTGCTAATCATCTCTTTATTGGGATCCCACACTCGGTAAAAATAAGCACGCTTATTAATAATTTCCCAATCTTCACCATACACCATTTCATTACCCTTGCGATTATGGGCATAGTTTTCTTTCCAACGCTTAATACCGGGCAAAAGCGTGGCGAAATCCATCCCAAACGCTTCAGCAGCCTTACCTTCCCTTAATTTGGCATTGATCAAGGCGGGAAGTTCAATTTCCGGATCAGAAAAATCAACCAGTTTCGTTGGGGTATTCCAAGCAAAGTTGTTGCTGTAGGAGATATTAACTTTATCCGATGATTTTCCGGATTTAGTAGTAATCAATAACACACCAAAAGCAGCACGAGCCCCATATATGGAGGCTGAAGCAGCATCTTTCAACACAGAAATAGAGGCCACATCATCGGGGTTAACCAAAGACATGTCCATAGGGATACCATCCACCAATACAAGAGGAGATCCAGATTGCTTACCATTAATAATAGTTCCGGCTCCGCGCAAATTAATTGTTGGAGAAGAGTTCAACGCACCACTGTTATAAGTAATGGTCAATCCAGGGGTGATCCCTTGAAGACCTTTTGAAACATCGTTGATAGGCTTACTCGACAATGCTTTATCAACATTAACATTTGAAACCGCTCCGGTCAAATTCGCCTTCTTCTGGGTACCGAAACCCACTACAACAACTTCGCCTACTTGCTGCAAATCGTCAACCAATACCACATCGATATTAGTACGGTTATCGATTTTAACAACCTGATTTGTGTAGCCTATGAAAGAATAAACCAGTTTCTGGTCTGGGGCAGCCGACAAAGAATATTTTCCAGAACTGTCGGTGATAGTCCCCACTGTGGTTCCTTGAACATAAACATTCACTCCAGGCAGTGGGCTACCTGATGGATCAACCACAGTACCGCTTACGGTAATGGTTTGTTGCTGTTGCATAGAAACGTCATCGGAGGCATAACTAGAAACAGGAATAGCCTGAAAACAGAAGACTATACCTGCTCCTAAGAGCAACCGCCTCATGAGCGATGCATTTTTCTCAAAATAACTTCGTCTTTTCATGTTGCATTTTTAATTGGGTTATTAATAATTCATATGAATGTGTTCACATAAGATGTCGTACAAATATACAGATTATTACAATGCCTGCAAATTTTTGTTAATATTTGTTGTGTTCTTTTCGATTATTTGAAGAGAGAAACCCAAATCACTGACTAACAACACCTATTCCTGGCCTATTCATCAAGGTGATCCGCCCACCAACTACCTTCACTCCATCAAACAGGTCATTTCCTATCAGCAGGTTGCCATCCAGGTCGGCCCAATCGACCAATGGGGAGAGTTGCGCAGCGGCCGAAACGGCACAAGAGGTCTCTGTCATACAACCAATCATCACTTTCATGCCAAGCAATCGCGCCAACTTCATCATCTGGTAGGCATTGTGCAAACCGCCACACTTCATCAGTTTGATGTTGATCCCAGAATAAACTCCCTTTAGGGGCAGCACGTCGTGAAGTGTTTGAACCGCTTCATCGGCAATGGTGGGCAAAGGGCTATGCTCGGTGAGCCAAGCATTGTTATCAAAATCGTGCTTGTCCATAGGCTGCTCCACAAACACCACTCCTCTTTCCTTGAGCCAATGGATCATATCCAAGGCAAAGGAACGCTCTTTCCAACCTTGGTTCACATCCACACAAAGCGGTTTGTCGGTGACACTGCGGATGGTTTCAATCATCTGCTTATCGGATTCACCACCCAACTTGACCTTTAAAATCTTATAGGGAGCGGCCTCCTCCACCTTCAAGCGTACCACCTCGGCCGTATCCATACCAATGGTGAAACTGGTGCAAGGCGTGTTTTGAGGATTCAACCCCCAAAGCTGGTAACAAGGAACCCCCAGCATTTTACCCAGCAGGTCGTGCAGGGCAATATCCACCGAGGCTTTAGCGGCAAAATTCCCGGGGGCAGCCTGGTTGACATACGATAATATATCCTCTTTCAGAAAAGGATCCTTGAATTGAGCAAGGTTCAAACCACTCAAATACCGGCTGACCGACTCCTGGCTCTCACCCAGGTAGGGTGGCAAGGAAGCTTCGCCATAACCCACCATGCCATCGCATTCCAGCTCCACCAAAACCACAGGCGTGGTGGTGCGCGAATTGCCAGCAATGGTGAACACATGCTTCAGTTGAAGGTCATAAGGCTTGAAACGAAGCACCAATCCAGCTCCTTTGTTTTTCATGATATTTGGTTTATTGCAGGAAAGGCCTACGGCATTGGTTAGCATCACGCCGCCGGTTGCCAGTGCTCCAAACTTAAAGAATTGACGTCGGGTTGTCATAGTAATTGGGTTAAGTTTTTATCAATTAAGATACCATGGATGATTGGCCACTGCCATGGCACCCTTTTGAGAGGGCCACCCCATCATGCGGCGGGCACCCAAAAGGGTCTTGCGATAATATTCACTGTAATTGACTTTGGTTGAATCAAAACTATTGGTATGCACCATCCCCGATTCGTGGATAAACTCACCATTACCCAGCGACATCCCAACGTGTGTCACCCTATTAGTCAGTGTGTCACCAAAAAACAAAAGATCGCCGGTCAAAAAATCTTCTGGATGGCTTTGGTCAAGCGATTCACCATATCGAATCTGCTGAGAGGCATCACGAGCCAGGATAACACCATTCATGAAATAGACAGTTTTCACAAAACCACTGCAATCCAACCCATTGGCTGATGTTCCTCCCCATAGATAAGGCAACCCCATAAAAGCACGGGCATAAGAGACCAGATTTCCGGCAGTTGGTGTTGTCGTAGCCACCCAATCCTCAAAAATTCGCACCTCATCACTGCGCACAAAACCTTGCCGTCCATCGGGCAAACCGACATGAAGATATTGACCTTCGTGTTTGGAATAAACCAAGATGGAGCCCAAAACCAAATCGCACACCACCGCGGATTCGTCCCTATCATCAAAAACACAAGCATGTTGTCTATCCACAATCAAACGGGGAGAAGAGCGCCAAGCCACCATTCGCTCCTGCCCACAAGCCACCACAGATGAACTTGTGACCCAGGCAATATAGTCATCGGGGGTTTGAATCAGACGCCAACCACCCTGGCTCTTCAGAATCAAAACCGGCGTACCCATAATAGCCTGCGAAACCAGTTCCGCGCTATGCGAAGGCTTGCGGCGCATATTGGCAAAACTGACATTCACCAAACCTTGATATTCAAGAGTTGTGTCGGGCAAAACGGTGAGGCTGTCGGTAAAAGGCAAATTGTTTTCTTGAAAAAATGAGATGATTTCGGATTTATGGCCATGCTGATTCACTTCGCCCTTCAGCAAAAAGCCCTTGCCATAATTGCTCACCGACACATAGTCCCATCCTTCACGGCCATCGGGAACCCACGCATCACCAATGGCATCGATGGATTCTTGTACCCATTTCAAGGATGACGAAGAACATGCAGTTAATAATACAATAAACAGAATTGACGTAAGGCAGGTTTGTCTCATAAACTAGATTTGTTGTATTACATGTTATATCGTGACAAATGTAATCCTTAAGAATAAAAAAACAAATCTTAACACCAATTAATTTATATTGATGCGTTTTTCATTCCAATATAAATAATTGATCATTCCAAAACACTTACATCAAGATGGTAGCGCCACTGGTTGAAATAGAGGTTGCCACCGCGCCACTCCACTTCCCCGCGCTGAAAGTCGTAGGGTTCACTGCGAAAATGCACTTTGAGAGGTGCAAAAGATCCGGCAACACCATGGTTCACTACCAAACGGTAGGCATCGATGCCGGTGATATAAAAATTCCGGGCATATTCATCCTGAAGCAGGTTGAACGACACATCCACAGGCACCCAGCCAACCCCTTCATAATACACCTCGCACCAGTCGTGCAGGTTTTCTTCACCAGGATGCAGCATCCAGCCACTTTGCCAACGGACAGGAATGCCTTTAAAACGCGCCAACGACATGAATAGGAATGTCTGCATGCCACAATCGCCGGTGCGACTGCGCAATACAAAAGAAGGAATGGTGTCCTGAATGCCATACTCCACAGCACCCACCCACATCACATGGTCGTTGATCCATCGGTAAATATTGGTGACGGCCTCCAGGGGATCCTGCCAGTCTCCAGGAATCTGAGCGGCCAACTGCCTGACATCATCATTAAAAACAATATGGGGCAACTCTTCGCGGGTGTATTTTTGATAGAGCGCCGAAAGCCTATTATAAGGCTCAGGCTGCATAGTGGCAGGATCTAAATATTGGGCATAGGAACGGTAACGGTACTTGGCCTCAAATCGAGTGGCCGAATCGCGCACAGCAATTGCCTCCAGATAGAGGGCTTGGTGATCGAGGCTATCAGCCACAGGAATTATTTGCGGTGGAAAAGTATTCAAGAGCGCCACATTCTGTTGGCGGGTCAAATCCCTGCGAGGGAAAGGCAACCAGCAACGAACCGTTTCACCCTCGGGAACGGCGTTGGCATCAACCGTCAATGAAAAAACCAATTCAAAATCAACCGGACAACACAAGGCAGATGAGTCCTTGACCGAGTGCATCACCGCGGTTGCACGATTGATTAAAAACTGTTGGAAACGGTCGGGGATCAACCCCCGGTTGCCAGACTGCTGCAGCCGTTGTTGCTTGAGAACAAAATTGGAGACGGAGCGTTTGAAAAAATGCAATTGCCCTTCGTAAAAAAGGCTTTCAAGCATGCCGGCTTGCACCCAATTATTAAAGAGTGCTTCATCAAAAACAAAACCCCGGTGGCGCAAACGGTTTTTCACCGTGTCGGCCACCAGGGGGAAGTCATAACGAATCCGCTGGCTGATATCTAACAATGAGTCAACGTACCGGCGATCAGCCCCGGAATACCCAACCGTCTTGAGCGAATCGGAAAATGTTTGTAAACGGTCGTAATCACCGCTTGAAAAATGCGAAGATGCTTGGTCAGAAACCTTGTTGCGCGACAAACAGCCCGCAACAAGGAGGGTTGCCAACAAAAGAATGGTATTTTGCCACATAGATTTGAGTATTACGACTCAAATATATAACATGTACGACAAAATAAAAAGCAAACGCAAAAATTGTAGAAAAAGTCCACCCCTGATTGTCAGGCAATTTGTAATCCAGTGCGTTTCACAAGATCAACCAAAGGAGAGTTTTGGCTATCAACAAATCGACTCTTTCCTACAAGATATCTACAATCTCTCTCTCAGCCATTGCAACAAGTTTTTATAATCATTCGAATTAAGGGGTGGATTTAAGTAATAAAAAGAAAATATTGTCCTATTTCATACCCCCTAGCCCCCTAAAGGGGGTACCTGCAACAGTCAGGTCAATCAGGCAGTTGCTGAAAGTCCCCTTTAGGGAAACGAAGTTCGGCGCAGCCAATTTAGGGGGTAGAATAAAAGAGAATACGACATTATTTCATTCAAAGAACTTATTTCATTTTCTAATCCCGAAGGGATGATATTATTTTAGTAAAAGCGACATTGGGCAGAAAATTCCCGAAGGGATGACATTATTATTTCACCCTTTCAGGGTTAAAATCCAAATTAGCCAAACTTCATTCTATAATAATATCACCACTTCGTGGTTGAACTCTCAACTCTTAATTCACATTAATCATTAACTTTTTACTGGAAAATCTGGGTAACGCCTTTGCAATTGACACTTCACTAAACCTTCCGATCCACATAATAAGCCATGGCCTGTTGGGTGGGCATGATCAACACATCGTTGATGTTGACATGGGGAGGCCGGGTGACAATAAATTCGATGGTAGAAGCCACATCGTCTGCGGACAGGGGTGTCACGCCCTCATAAACCTTGGCGGCTTTCTGCTCGTCGCCATCGTAGCGCACAATCGAGAACTCCGTTTCAACCATACCGGGCGACACCGAGGATACACGAATCCCGTACTTGAGTAAATCAACGCGCATCCCTTTGGTGATGGCATCCACAGCATGTTTGGTGGCACAATAAACATTGCCTCCTGCGTATACCTGCGAGGCAGCCACGCTCGAAAGGTTGACAATATGTCCTGCCTTGCGGTTCACCATAAAAGGAATCACCTTTTTGGAAAGATACAGGAGTCCTTTAACATTGGTGTCAATCATCTGCTCCCAATGTGCCCACTGCCCATCTTCGATACCGGAGGCTCCGGCAGCCAAACCCGCATTGTTGACCAACAGATCTATCGCCTGCCACTCAAGCGGCAACTGATCAAAAGCCGCATCGGTTTGCTGACGATCGCGAATATCGAAATTCATGGTGAAAACCTTAACACCATACTGCTGTCCGATAATGCTTGCCAACTCAGCGAGGCGCTCCTGCCGCCTGCCAGTGACAACCAAATCGTAACCAATACGCGCCAACATAAGCGCGGTAGCCTTACCAATGCCGGAGGTGGCTCCGGTAACCATTGCTATTTTACCCATATCGTGAATTTTTAAATCAATATTTTGAGATGAAACTTTTTTTAACTAATTTCAACACAACAAACCAGGTGAAAGCGAAAATTTTTCGCCACAACAAATGAACAAAAAAAGCAAAAGAAACACAGCCTAATGATCGAAAAAATAGCCATCCGCCTATAAAAACCTGCTTATGAAACTTAACGACGCACCAATAAGCCAAAAGAAAACCATCGACTTAACATCCTCGGAGCTTGAGCAAATCACCATGATCCTAAGCCGCGAGCCCAACGAGTTGGAACTGGAAATTTTCAGTTTGCTGTGGTCGGAGCACGCCAGCTACAAGAATTCGCTCTACTGGTTAAAAACACTGCCCCGCCATGGCGAAAAGATCATCATTCCCGCCGGCATTGAAAATGCAGGCGCTGTGGATATTGGCGAGGGACTAGCCTGTGTGTTCAAAGTTGAATCGCACAACCACCCCTGCGCCATCCAACCGCGACTGGGGGC
>JAGPIS010000083.1 GCA_018054835.1 Breznakibacter sp.
CCCATGAAAAAATTAAAGAGTACGCCGCCGAAGATGCCGATATCACCTGGCAACTCTACGAAATATTTGAACCGAAGCTTCAAGAAAGCCATGTCAAAGACCTGTTCTATAATATAGAAATGCCTTTAGTGAAAGTTTTGGCCGATATGGAACACACCGGCGTAAAAATTGATGACAAGGCTCTAAACCTTTACGCAGAAGTGCTGAAAAAACAGATCGCCGAACTGGAAATAAAAATCCAGGAGATCGCGGGGATCCCTTTCAATATTGCCAGCCCCAAACAAGTTGGGGAGGTTTTGTTCGACCGCCTCAAGATTGACAAAGAGGCCAAAAAGACCAAAACGGGACAATACAGCACCAACGAGGAAACCTTGCAAAAATTGAAGGACGCACACCCCATTGTGGAAGCCATACTGGAACACAGAGGTTTAGTTAAACTACTGAACACATACGTGGAAGCACTTCCAAAATTAATCAATACGACAACTGAAAGGATCCATACATCTTACAACCAAACCATTGTTGTAACCGGACGGCTCAGCAGCACCAACCCCAACCTTCAGAACATCCCCATCCGTGATGAAAGCGGAAAGGAGATCCGGAAAGCATTCACGGCCAGCGACGAACAACACATCTTCCTTTCGGCCGACTACTCGCAGGTTGAACTGCGCTTGATGGCGCACTTCAGTGAGGACGAACACTTAATTGAGGCCTTTAGACAAGGGGAGGATATCCACACAGCAACAGCAGCTAAAGTATTCAAAGTTCCAGCAGCAGAAGTAACGCCCGATATGCGCAGGAAGGCAAAAACAGCGAACTTCGGCATCATTTACGGCATTTCGGCCTTTGGACTGGCCGAGCGGCTCAACATCCCACGCAAAGAGGCCAAAGAGATCATCGATGGCTATTTCGAAAACTTCCCTGGGGTGAAGAATTACATGGACGCATGCATTTCAAAAGCCCGGGAGGAAGGTTATGTGGAGACCCTCTTTGGCCGCAGGCGACAGCTCGATGACATCAACTCCCGCAACAGCATCGTGCGTGGCGTGGCCGAACGCAATGCCATCAATGCGCCCATCCAAGGCACGGCAGCCGACATCGTCAAAATAGCCATGATCGACATTCACCAGGAGATGAACAGTTTAAAACTTAAATCTAAAATGATACTTCAAGTGCATGACGAATTAAACTTCGATGTTTGCCAGGAAGAACTGGAAACCATGAAGGAGCTAGTGAAGCGCTGCATGGAAAACGCTTGCGCCCTAAAGGTGCCCCTTACAGCTGATATGGGAACCGGAACCAACTGGCTCGAAGCCCATTAAAACCCAAAGAGCTGAATCGAAAAGATTCAGCTCTTTTAAATATTTGTAATTTAATACCTAAAAACCCTTTAGTTCAATTATTTCTCCAGCATTGCCATTCGATGGAATAGGATTTAATGAGGCATCGACCAAAACCAACTCCATATTTGTCCAATTTGTATATGATGGCCAACCATAGTAGAGCCCTTTCTGATATATCACAGACAATCCACCATGCTCTGATCCAATTGGTGGCAATGGCCGCGACAAGGTCTTCTCCCCTTCAGATCGATAATTCTCAATTTGCTTGATCAAGCCAAAAGAGGATCCATCGAAAGCATATTTCTCTACCATCCAGTGATTTTGCGCTTCACGAGCAAGAAAAATATCACGACCACTCCAATTATAAAAATAATCGACCACAAAATAAGCGCCCCCCCAATAGGTTGGATGTGGAAGACTTTTCCCATGAGGCGCAATAGTAGTTACCTTTGTCGTCCCCAGGGAATGATTACGATCCACCAAAGCATAATTGCCATTGGAGAAATTGTTTGAATCTGCATCAGCAATCAAAAAAACAGTTCGATCACCTTCACCCATCGTGGCAATATCTAGAAATCTAAAAGTTTCACCAACAATTGGTTTATGCACCAACGTCATATCAAACAGATCAAGTGCTGAGTAAGAGGGATTGTACAAATTACCCAACCCAACACCATCTTCCTTTGTAATTTCGCCTGTTTCAGTATTCAATTTCGCATAAAACAATTTTTGCCCATCATCTTTCATATCAACCGGATGCATATAAGCACCAACAACTATTTGCTTATCAGACACCGCAATCGTTCTGATATAAAAAGAGTTATTGGGTCTTATGGCTTTTTTAATGAACATCTTCGGCTCTACCCAAGTGAACCCATTATCGTCACTCCAAGTAATATACCATTTACTGGTACAACGAGCCGACAAAAAAATACGGTTGCCAGTACGCTGAAGTTGCGAGTAAGAGGTTGACCCAGGAAACCGAACATTTTTATCAAGCAGAAACGGCCCATTAAGGTTTGCATCAAACATTTTGATTTTGACAACATTCTCTTGATCATGACCTGCACAAGCAGACAATATGTTATTTCCCACAAAAATAAAGGAGGCCGTATTGTGTTCGTCGCGCTTATGACCAGAATTAATGACCTTGGAAATAGTTTTATTCAACTGCGGATGATATAGAAAAACCATTTGCCTCCCTAAAGTATCAATTCCACTAAAATAATTGAAACCATTCTTATATTGGGATATAGGATCACACCACCATGAATAGGAAACACCCTTTACGGAATTGTCTGCAAACGGAAGTTCAATTTCGGACTGCTTAATATCCATACCAATATCATTAGATGCAGTCAACTTAACTGAGATACGGTTGTGGTACTTAACCTTTATCGTCAATTCCCTTTGCCTGAAAACGATTTTATCATTGATACACCATTCAAAAGAATAAGCATTCACACTTTTATTTAAAAATGAAACTATCACTTCATTGCCATCTTTTACAACCACATAACTAAAATCAGCTTGCGGTATTGATAACGGAATTTCAGGATCATCCGTACTACATCCTAATAATAGAGCCGAAAATGAAAGAAAAAGCATTAAACGATGAATCATCATATAACAGAAAATATTAATAATTGAACAATTGTCAAAAATAACAAAATTGAAATGCGAATCAACTAGATTTTGCTAAACAAAACAAGGAAGTTGCATGACTACAACTTCCTTGTCAATTTGTATTTACATAAACGGAAAACTAGGTCAACTGGAGTCTGTTAAAAAAAACAACAATTGGATTAGAAGCTCTGAAAAAAACTGCTTCCGCAGAAACTCGAACTAATCAATACAAAACTATTCACCTAGCTGCTCAACATCCATCCTATAGTACCGCAAATAACCTAATTCACCATTCTTTTTTAAACGACCTAACTTCTCTATCAATAAATCAGACTCATTATCAGCCATTACCGCCAAGAAGATCTTTTGATTTGCAGGCAACATACCCTGACCAAACCAATTACCGAAACGATGCGGCGGCGGCTCCAATGGGCTGAAATACTGGGTGTCGATTTCATCATACCCATCAACCTTTTGCTTTTGAAGAAGATTCCTCAATATTTCTACATCTGATTCAACAACAATTGTGATGACCAATTTTTTTATGTCCATAGGATTTCAGTTTTTATTTTTAGATTCGTCACGACCAGCATACTTCTTTTTCTCAACCATGTAATAAATCAATGGCACAATGACCAATGTCAGCAATGTTGATGCCAGGGTACCCCCCATCAGCGAGATGGCCAAACCTTGGAAAATAGGGTCAAACAGAATAACCACCGCTCCAATCACCACTGTAATGGCCGTCAGGAAGATTGGCATCGTGCGGACAGCACCCGCTTCTATTATTGCCTGCTTCAAACCGACCCCATCGTCCAACCGGAGGTTCACAAAGTCGATAAGCAGGATGGAATTCCGAACCATCACGCCTGCCAGGGCTATCAGACCAATCATGGACGTGGCTGAAAAGAAAGCCCCCAGCAGCCAATGACCCAATACGATCCCGATCAAGGAGAGCGGGATGGCAATCATCATCACAATGGGCGTCTTGAGATTTTGGAACCACCCAACAATAAGAAGGTAGATCACAACAAGCACCACGGCAAAAGCAGCACCCAAATCCCTAAAAACTTCATAGGTGATTTGCCACTCGCCATCCCATTTAAGGCCGAAATCCTGATCGACAAAGGGCTGACCGGTATAATAATCCTTCAAGGCGTATCCTTCAGGCAATTGGAGTTGATCCATCTCCTTCCCAAAATCGAGAATGGTATAAACCGGACTCTCCAAATCACCCGCCACCTCGGCCGTCACAAATACGACCCGTTTTTGGTTTTTGCGGTAAATGGACTTGTCCTTATTTTTCTCCTGCACGGTCACCAAATCACCTACGGAGACACTATGCCCCCTTTGGGAGATGAGTGTCAGCTGACGTAAATCATCCACAGAACTCCGCTGAACCTCTGGCAAACGGACCACCACGCCAGTTTGGTTTTTTTCGTTAGGTGCAAACATGGGGGTGATATTATGCCCCGACAGAGCCATGCTGATGACCGAAACCACCTGCTGGGGCGAAACACCGGCCAAAAGGGCTCGCTCCTTATTCACCTCGAAAAGGAATTCAGGTTGATCCTCTTCCATCATCCAATCAACATCCACAACGTTGGACATCTTAGATAAACGTTGCTTTACCTGACGTGCAACTTCAATCTGCTGCTGATAGTCCGGCCCATAGATTTCGGCTACTAGTGTTGACATGACAGGTGGTCCCGGAGGGACTTCCACCACTTTGACATTGGCACCATATTTCTGGCCTATTCGCTGAACCGGCTCTCTCAGAATTTTGGCAATATCATGGCTGGCCAAATCCCGGTCGCCCTTATGCACCAAATTAACCTGTATGTCGGCCACATGCGACCCACGCCTCAAATCATAGTGCCGCACCAGTCCATTAAAGCTAATGGGGGCTGAAGTACCCACATAAGTTTGATAATTCTCAACCAATTCATTTTGGGTCAAATAAAGCGCAATTTCCTTGGTAACGGCAGCGGTATTTTCAAGCGTAGCTCCTTCGGGCATATCTATCACCAATTGCAATTCATTCTTATTGTCGAAAGGCAATATCTTAACCGTGACAACCTTAAAAAAGAAGAGACTCACAGAAAACAGCAAAAGAACCACAACACCCCCAATAAAAACCCAACGTTTCACAACACTCTCAAGTAGAGGCAACATGGTTTTATTATATATTTTATAAATCCAAGTGTTTTCCAATTGGTAACCGCTTTCATCCTGCACCTTTTCATCATTGTGGCGCAAAAGTCTAAAGGCCAACCAAGGGGTAATCATCAAAGCCACCAGCAATGAAAAGATCATGGCGAGTGAGGCACCAATAGGCATCGGACTCATATAAGGTCCCATCATGCCACCAACAAAAACCATTGGTAACACAGCAGCTATTACGGTCAATGTTGCCAATATGGTAGGATTACCCACTTCATCAATAGCTCGAAGTGCAGCCTGTAAAGGTGGCAACTTATTCATTTTAAAGTGCCGGTGCATATTTTCGGCAATAATAATGGAGTCATCCACCACAATCCCGGTAACAAACACAAGAGCAAAAAGCGTAATGCGATTCAAGGTGTAGTCCATGAAATAATAGCTGAACATGGTCAATGCAAAGGTGATGGGCACCGAAATAAAGACCACCAATGCTCCACGCCATCCCATGGCCAGCAAAACCACCAAAGAAACGGCCACGACGGCTCCCAACAGGTGGGTCAATAACTCAGAAACCTTATCAGCAGCTGTGGCGCCATAGTTTCGAGAGGTTGAAATGTGAATGTCGGAGGTCAACAAATCGGCTTTCAGCGCCTCCACTTTTTCCATAATTAAACCCGTGAGACGCATGGCATCGGCTCCCCGACGCTTCGCAACAGAGATGGTAACCGCCGGATAATCGCCAGGATGGGAAGCCTTCAGTTCGCCAGCTCCTTCCCCATATCCAAAAGAGACATAAGAAACCGGGATTTCGGGACCATCCACCACCTTTGCAATCTGATGCAGGTAAACCGGATGCTGTTGATACACTCCCACCACCAAACCATTAACATCATCCACCGAAGAGAAAAAACGGCCGGTTTGAACAGAGAAGGAGGTATTTTCCCGATTAAACGCGCCCGAATGAAGCTGTTGGTTGGCAGCTTGTATCTGTTGAGCCACCATCAGCGGATCAACACCAAAGGCAGTCATTTTATCGCGGTCAAGCATCACCTGAATCTCCCTGTTGCGTCCGCCAATCAGCGAGGTTTGGGAAACGTCATAGATCTGTTTGATCTCATCGTCCAGTTCTTGAGCCACACGCTTCAATTCAAAATCATCGTAGCGATCGCTCCACAACGTCAGAGCCAACACTGGCACATCATCTATCGACCGCGTTTTCACCAAAGGCATTTGCACACCCTTGGGCATCTGATCCATGTGTTTAATTATCTCATTATATAATTTAACCAAACTTCGTTCAATATCCTCACCCACATAAAACTGGACAATCATCATGCCCTGCCCTGGCATCGACTGGGAATAAACATACTCAACGCCCTTAACATTGGACACTAGTTTTTCAACGGGTCTGATAATATGTAACTCCACCTCTTGGGGAGATGCACCTGGATATGAGAAAAATATATCGGCAATGGGCACGTCAATCTGAGGTTCCTCTTCGCGCGGCGTAAGATAGGCGCTGTAAACACCCACCAAAACAAACACCACCATCAACAAGGGCGTTAGCTTGGAGTTGATAAAAAGACGCGCAAAAGTACCTGCGGCTTGTGTCTTCATATTTAATATTTTAATATTTTTACTTCAATAAAAGATTTAATCTACAGCCACATAGGCACCATCGAACAAACGCCCAGAAGCACTCAAAATATAGGAATCCCCAACCGTCAATCCTGAAAGAATTTCGGCCTGATGATCAGCCACCAATCCTACTCGTACCCATCGCAAAAGTGCTTGCCCCTGGTCGGTGACACACCACAAACCGATCAATTGGCCCCTGGTCACCAGAGCCTTTCGATCGACGGTCACAGACTTTTTCTGAAGCTTATCGGGCACAACCAAAACCGTCATGCCGCTCTTGATCGTCTGCCGATCGAATTCATCGGATTGAGCCACCACTTGATAATGGCCTCCACTGTGAATCCTCGAGGGATTCAATTCGGAAACCACCCCTTGAGCCATCTGACCGGTGGTATGAACAGTAACGGTAACCTTATCCCCAATGTGAAGGGCATTAATCTCACTTTCGGGTACCATGAAACTGACCTGGAATCGATCACCACCCTCCAAGGCCAACAGAGGCATACCGGGCGATGCCATATCGCCACCATTCAAGAATTTTTGGGTTACCACTCCGGCATAGGGGGCACGCACATCGGCATACGACATCATTTCAGACAATTCATCCTCCATGGTGGAGACTGAAGCCAACCTAGCCTCGGCCATTTTGAAACGGGTCGTCATATCTTCCAGTTCCTTCTTCGAAGCACTGCCCGAATCGTAAAGGGACTTAAAACGGCGGTAA
>JAGPIS010000007.1 GCA_018054835.1 Breznakibacter sp.
GACTCGTCGACTCTGAGACTTATGGACTCTCCGACTCTTAATTCCCCACCTCCGAAATAAACTTGATTCGCACCAGTCGGATGTCATCCTCGGAGTAGTCAGCTTCGCCCAACTCGCTGAGTGCCGATGAAATATCGTCCGATTCGGCCTCCTCCTTGAAATAGTAGAAGATCTCGTCCAAGTGTTCTGGATCCATAATGTCGTCCAGATGGTAGTCGATGTTGACCTTAGTGCCTGAATAGACAATGGCTTCCAATTCCTTGATCAA
This sequence comes from Breznakibacter sp., assembly GCA_018054835.1. Classification (GTDB taxonomy): domain Bacteria; phylum Bacteroidota; class Bacteroidia; order Bacteroidales; family Marinilabiliaceae; genus JAGPIS01. Next base: position 269 of record JAGPIS010000007.1, read on the forward strand.
CTCGCTCATGGATAGGCCTTTCGATTCAGCAATGTCGTCGAGTGGCACTTTGCGGTCGATGGCCTGGATGATGGCAATCTTGTTTTTCGATTTGTTGGCAACCGTTTTCACCACCATATCCATAGGGCGGTCAATCTCATTCTCCTCCACATAGTTGCTGATGAGTGCGATGAACTCCTTGCCGTATCGGGATGCCTTGCCTGCTCCAACGCCCGGGATGTTTTGCAACTCATCCAGAGTGATGGGATAGTAGGTTGACATGGCTTCCAGCGATGGATCCTGGAAGATGACGAACGGTGGCAGTTGCAGTTTGTGTGCCACTTTTTTCCTCAGATCCTTCAGTTGGTTGAACAGAACAGGATCCAAAGCGGCGGTTCCACCGGCCGATATATCTTCGTCCACACTCTCGTAGTCATGGTCTTTTGTGAACATGAGCGAATGTGGGTTTTTCTCGTAGGCTTCGGCATTTTCACCTATCTTGAGAAGCCCGTAATTTTCAATATCCTTCGACAGGAATCCGGCCACCAGCGATTGCCTGATGACGGCCAGCCAGTATTTTTCATCGTGTTCATCGCCGCTGCCAAAGAGTTCCATCTCCTGTTGCTTGTACGATTTTACGGCGGTGGTGGATTTGCCGGTTAAAAAGTTGACAATATGATCTGCTTTGAACCGCTCCTTGAGTTCGCGCACTACCTTCAGCATCAGTAACACGCTTGCCTGGGCTTCAAACTGTTCTTTCGGGTTCGAGCAATTGTCGCAAGCACCGCAATTTTCGCAGGTGTATTTCTCGCCGAAATAGTTCAGCAGGATCTTCCTGCGGCATACCGCCGACTCTGCATAAGCTATGGTTTCGAGGATCAGTTGCTTTCCAATTTCCTGTTCGGCCAATGGTTTGCCCTGCATGAATTTTTCCAGTTTCTGGATATCCTTGTAGCTGTAGAACGTGATGCAATGGCCTTCGCCACCATCCCGCCCGGCGCGTCCGGTCTCCTGGTAATAACCTTCCAGGCTTTTGGGTATGTCGTAGTGTATCACCAGGCGTACATCGGGCTTGTCGATGCCCATGCCAAAGGCGATGGTGGCCACGATGATGTCGGTATCTTCCATTAGGAATTTATCCTGGTTGGCCGCCCGGGTTGAGGCATCCAGTCCGGCATGGTAAGGCAGCGCCTTCAAGCCGTTCACCACAAGCAGTTCGGCCAACTCTTCCACCTTTTTTCGGCTTAGGCAATAGATGATGGCCGATTTGCCTTGGTTGGCCTTCAAAATCTTGATGATCTCTTTCGAGGCATCTACCTTGGGACGTATGTCGTAATAGAGGTTGGGTCGGTTGAACGATGATTTGTAAACCGTGGCGTTCAACATGCCCAGGTTTTTTTGTATGTCGTGCTGTACTTTTGGCGTGGCTGTTGCCGTGAGTGCTATCACTGGGGCTTCGCCTATCTCGTTGATGATGGGGCGGATGCGGCGGTATTCAGGTCGGAAGTCATGACCCCATTCCGAAATACAGTGTGCTTCATCCACGGCGTAAAACGAGATGTTGATCTGCTTGAGGAATGCAATGTTCTCATCTTTGGTCAGTGACTCCGGCGCCACATACAGCAGCTTGGTTTTCCCTGCCATCACATCTTCCTTCACCAAGGTGATCGCACTTTTTGTTAGGGAAGAGTTTAAGAAGTGAGCTACCCCGTCTTCTTCGCTAAAAGCACGCATGGCATCGACCTGGTTTTTCATCAGGGCAATGAGGGGCGAGATAATGATGGCCGTGCCTTCACTAATGATGGCTGGCAATTGGTAACAGAGCGATTTGCCTCCGCCGGTGGGCATCAGGACAAATGTGTCATTCCCATTTAAAACGTTTTTTATGATCTCTTCCTGATTTCCCTTGAAAGTATCAAATCCGAAATGCTTCTTTAAGTCAGCATTTAATTCAATTTGTTTTGCCATAATTTAGAATGCAACAAATTCTTTTGCTTGTAAAATCCAATTATGGATTTTTACGATTGTTTCCCTTTTTTTTGAATAACGACAAATTTAACTTATCTGTCAGAATAAATGAGCAGAAAATTCGAAACTCACCTGTTTGAACGTGAAATTTAACAACTTTTAGCAGAGAGTCCTTTTCGTTTCTTACTCAGTAACTTTTTATACTGATTATTTGCCAAAAAGTTCCTTTTTTCTCAAAATAATCAGCATCATGGATCAGCACATCTTTATATTTATTTATTATGAAATTACAAAACTTTTCGTTCAAAAGCAAGCTGTTTGTAATGTGAAATTTGAGTGTTATCTTCGCCAGTCAATGGTTTTGTTTGTTGTTGACCTAAACATTTAAGTATTTTTACGATCCTAAATAATCAACGTTGATGGGTAAATCGGAAAATGAGATGTCGTTTCTGGATCATTTGGAGACATTGCGCTGGCACTTGATGCGGTCGGTATCCGCCATTTTTGTTTTTGGAATCGTGTTTTTTATCTTGAAGGATTTTGTATTTGATGTCCTTATCCTGGCACCTTCCAAACCCGAATTCCCCACCAACCGTTTCCTCTGTTTCTTGTCGCAACAATTGGAGATTCCTGGCCTCTGCATCAATCAGTTGCCGCTGCGGCTGCAAAATATCTCCATGTCGGGCCAGTTCACCACGCATGTCACCATCTCGTTTGTGCTGGGAGCCATTGTGGCGTTCCCTTATATCTTTTGGGAGTTTTGGCGTTTCGTGCGGCCGGCGCTTTATCCGCATGAGATAAGGAATGCACGGGGCGCCATTTGGGCTGCTTCGTTGCTTTTTTTGGTGGGGATACTGTTCGCCTATTTCCTGATCCTGCCACTTTCCATCGATTTTTTGGGGAGTTACCAGGTGAGTAGCCAAGTTGACAATATCGTGAATTTGAATTCCTATATATCGACGGTAACCTCCATCTTGCTTTCGGGCGGAGTGGTGTTTGAGTTGCCGGTCTTCATCTATTTCCTTTCAAAGGTAGGAATTGTTTCCAGTGCATTTTTGCGCAAGTACCGGCGTCATGCCATTTTAATTATCGTTATTTTTGCAGCCATTATCACGCCTCCCGATGTGGTGAGCCAGATTATGGTGGCACTGCCGCTGCTGGTGCTGTATGAATTCAGCATCACGTTGGCTAAGCGGATTGAGAAAAGCAAAGCTTTGCAAACAAATTAATTGAGCTATGGATGAAAAACAGGGGTTGGTTCTGCATACCGACCATTTGATCAAGAAATATGGCAGCCGCACGGTTGTGAAAGGGGTGTCGGTCAATGTGGGACAAGGCGAGATTGTTGGTTTGCTGGGTCCCAATGGTGCCGGAAAAACCACCACATTCTACATGATGGTGGGGTTGATCAAACCCAATGAGGGACGCATCCTGCTCAACGATGAGGTGATCACCGATTTCCCTGTCTATAAAAGAGCCCAGCGCGGCATTGGTTATCTGGCTCAAGAAGCTTCTGTATTCCGCAAGATGAGTGTGGAGGACAACATCAAGTCGGTTTTGGAGATGACTACGTTCACCAAGCAGTACCAAGCCGAGCGGTTGGAAGAGCTTTTGGAGGAGTTTAGCCTCAATCACATCCGTAAAAGCCTTGGCATCCAGCTTTCCGGTGGTGAGCGGCGACGTACCGAAATTGCGCGTGCCCTGGCCATCAACCCCAAATTCATTTTGCTCGACGAACCTTTTGCCGGTGTCGATCCAATCGCCGTGCGCGACATCCAAGAGATTGTGGCCAAACTGAAGTTCAAAAACATTGGCATCCTCATCACCGACCACAATGTGCATGAGACATTGGCCATCTGCGATCGTGCTTATCTGCTTTTTTCGGGCGATATTCTGAAAGCAGGTACTTCCGAGGAGTTGGCCTTAGATCCTGATGTCAAGCGACTTTACCTAGGAGATGACTTCGAGCTGCGCCGTCGTACTTTTGATCCGGAAAAATAATCTGGAAAAAATTTGGATATGAAAATAAAATTGGCTTATCTTTGCACCGCAAATTAGGAACGCGGATGTGGCGTAATTGGTAGCCGCGCCAGACTTAGGATCTGGTGCCGTGAGGCGTGGGGGTTCGAGTCCCTTCATCCGCACAAAATTGAAAATAGAAACCGCCCGTGCGATAAGCATTTGGCGGTTTTTTTTCAAACAAGAACATTGGCATTGTATTGCCAGCGCTGACAAAGGTGCTGCTCAATGGCACAATTTTTAAAGAATAGAATTATACCATATTTAATTGTCGAATCAAATGAATATTTCGAAGGAAAACATTGATGCTTTGAATGCCGTGATCAGATTAACCATCGATAAGGCTGACTATGAGCAAAAGGTCGAGGATGTACTTAAAAACTACCGCAAGCGTGTTAATATGCCTGGTTTTCGTCCGGGTCATGTTCCTGCGGGGTTGATTAAGAAAATGTATGGTAATATGGCTGTGGTTGACGAAGTCAACAAGCTTGTGAGCGAAACTTTGTTCAACTACATCAAGGAGAACAACCTCAATCTATTAGGCGAGCCTCTTCCTTCGAAAGACCAAAAGGCGGTCGATTTCGACAATGAGTCTTCGTTTGAATTTATATTCGATATTGCATTGGCACCCGAAGTATCGGTCTCTTTGGCGGATCTGAAAGAGGTTCCTTACTATACCATTGCGATCACCGAGGATATGGTGGATGGTCAGGTGAAAACCATGACTTCGCGCTTCGGAAGCAATGAAACGGTTGGAGTGGTCAGCGAAAAATCAATGGTGAAAGGCACCTTGGTGCAGCTGGATGACAATCAGCAACCCCTCGAAGGTGGCTTGATGAACCAAAATACTGTTTTATCGTTGGCTATTGTTAAGGATGATGCTGAGAAAGCCAAGTTGCTGGGCGCAAAAACTGGCGACGTGGTTGTGTTCAACCCCAAAGTGGCTTTCCCAAATGAAACAGAACTTTCTTATCTGTTGAAAATTTCCAAGGAGCAAGTAGCCGACGTGGATGGTTTGTTCAGCTTCAACATCAACGAAATCACTGAGTTTAAAGATGCCGAATTGAACCAGGATATCTTCGACAAGACTTTTGGTGAAGGTGTTGTTACCAACGAAGAGGAGTTTAAAGCCAAGGTGAAAGAGAACCTGGCCAAAACATTGGCATTTGAGTCGGATTACCGTTTCTCGGTTGATGCCCGTGCTCAATTGATGTCGCAAGTGGAAGTAGTCCTTCCCGAAGAGTTTCTGAAACGTTGGATGACTTCGGTTCAGAATGCTGAGAAAAAACTGACTCCTGAGCAAATTGAGGCTGAAATGCCCCGTTTCTTCGAAGACTTGAAATGGCAGATGATCAAAAACAGCGTCATCAAATCAAACGATTTGAAAGTTGACAACCAGGCTGTTCTGGAATATGCCAAGAAATCGGCACGCATGCAGTTTATGCAGTATGGCCTCACCAGCATTCCTGAAGAGCACATTGAAAGCTATGCTGTGGATATGCTTCAAAATGAAGAGCAACGCAACCATTTCTATGAAGGTGCTGCCAACGATGTGGCCATGGCATTTATCAAGTCGGCCGTTAAATTGAAGGAGCAAGAGTTGAGCCGTGAAGATTTCAATAAATTGTTTGAGGCATAATGATTTGTTAATCGGGCAAATTTGCTAAATTAGAGGCTGCAAATCTTAAAAATTTAATGATATTATGATTGACCATAAGGATTTCCATAAGTATGCAACCAAACATTTAGGCATTAATAGCCTGGTGCTGGATAAATATACCTCAATCACCAACAATTATATCTCTCCCACCATCATCGAGGAGCGGCAGTTGAATATTGCCAGCATGGACGTATTTTCGCGCCTGATGATGGATCGTATCATCTTTTTGGGCTTGCCCATCGATGATTATGTGGCGAACATCATCCAGGCCCAGCTGTTGTATCTGGAGTCGGCCGATTCGAGCAAGGACATATCGATCTATTTGAATACTCCAGGTGGGTCGGTTTACGCTGGATTGGGTATTTATGACACCATGCAGTACATTAGTTCTGACGTAGCCACCATTTGTACGGGTATGTCGGCTTCCATGGGTGCCGTTTTACTTTGTGCAGGGACTAAGGGCAAGCGTTCGGCCTTGAAACATTCCAGAGTTATGATTCACCAGCCCATGGGTGGCGCACAGGGACAAGCTTCGGATATCGAGATCACTGCCAGGGAGATTCAAAAGCTTAAAAAAGAGCTCTATACAATTATCGCGGAGCATTCAGGAAATCCCTTCAAAAAAGTGGAGAAGGATTCGGATCGCGATTATTGGATGACTGCAGAAGAGGCCAAAGAGTATGGTATGATTGATGAGGTTCTTTTTAGAATCAAGAAATAATTTATATTATAATATTTGAATGCAGAATCCGATCCATATTTTGGTTTGATTCTGCATTTTATTTTTTCAACGTATGGATAAATGTTCATTTTGCGGGAGATCGAGAAAAGATACAAATTTGTTGATTGCCGGTATTTCGGGTCATATCTGCGATAGCTGCATTGAGCAGGCCCATTCGATACTAGGCGAAGAGTTCTCGAAAAAGGGCAACTTCAATATGGAGGGGGTTAAATTGCACAAGCCCACCGAAATCAAGGCATTCCTCGATCAATATGTTATCGGTCAGGATGAAGCCAAAAAGTTTCTTTCGGTGGCGGTGTACAACCACTACAAACGGTTGATGCAAAAGGTGAGCGACGATGATGTGGAGATCGAAAAATCCAACATTATCTTGGTGGGTGAGACAGGAACCGGTAAAACCCTCTTGGCCAGGACTATCGCCCGTTTGTTGCATGTGCCATTCACCATCGTGGATGCAACCGTGCTCACCGAGGCAGGTTATGTGGGTGAGGACATCGAAAGTATCCTAACCCGCTTGTTGCAGGTGGCCGACTATAATGTGGCGGCCGCCGAGAAAGGTATTGTATTCATCGATGAAATAGACAAGATTGCCCGTAAAGGCGACAACCCATCCATCACGCGCGACGTGTCGGGTGAAGGTGTGCAACAAGGTTTGCTTAAGCTGTTGGAAGGCAGCGTGGTGAATGTGCCACCTCAAGGCGGCCGTAAACACCCCGACCAGAAGATGATTCCTGTCAACACCAAGAATATCCTCTTTATCTGCGGTGGCGCATTCGACGGCATTGACCGGAAGATCGCACAACGACTAAATACGCGTGTGGTTGGTTATGCAGCTCGTAAGGCCGTGGATAAGATTGATGCCAATAATCTGCTGCAATACATTGCGCCCCAGGATCTCAAATCGTTTGGTTTGATTCCTGAGCTGATTGGCCGGATGCCAGTTTTGACCTATCTTCAGCCTTTGAACCGCGAGATATTGCGCCGCATCCTTTCCGAACCCAAAAACTCCATCATCAAACAGTATGAAAAGATGTTTGCCATTGATGGTATTGAACTGAAGTTCGACGATGAGGTGCTGGAGTATATTGTTGATAAAGCTGTGGAGTTCCGCTTGGGTGCACGTGGGTTACGTTCCATCTGCGAAACCATCATGATGGACAAGATGTTCGAAACCCCTTCGAAGGATCTTAAGTCATTGACCATCGCTTTGGACTATGCCCAGGAAAAAATTGAAAAAGGTAATGTGGCCCGCTTGAAGGCAGGCTAACTTTGTGATATTTTTGTTGATGAAAAGGTTGTGTCGAAGGATGCGACCTTTTTTGTTTCCTACATGGCCGTTTTTAGACAATTTCGTAACAATATCGAGACAATTTTATGCCAATTTATGTTGCTGAATTCCTTATTTTGTGAAGAAATATTTTCAAACTTAAAATGATAATGATGAAGAGGATTCTTTCCTTTGGATTATGTCTGTTAAGCATATTGGGGGCTAGAGCCCAGCAGAAGCCCTACTGGCAAGATATGTCGGTGGTGTCTGTCAATAAGGAGTATCCCCGTACTGCTTTTATGAGTTATGGTGACCGGGAATCGGCCACAACCGGACGTTTTGAAAAAAGTGCTTATTACCAGCTCCTGAATGGAACCTGGAAATTCTATTATGTGGACGGCTACCAGCAACTGCCTGCCAATATCACCGATGCTTCGGTGGATGTTGCTTCGTGGCACGACATAAAGGTGCCCGGCAACTGGGAAATCCAAGGTTTTGGCACCCCCATTTATGTCAACCATGGCTATGAGTTCAAACCCCGCAATCCACAACCGCCACTTCTTCCGGAGATGAATCCGGTGGGTGTTTACCGCCGCGATGTTGAGATTCCGGCCAGCTGGCTGGAGCGCGACATCTATTTGAATGTTGGTGGTGCCAAATCGGGCCTGTATGTTTACCTCAATGGCCAGGAGGTGGGTTACAGCGAAGATTCAAAGAATCCTGCCGAATTCCGTATCAATCCATATGTGAAGGCCGGTAAAAATGTGTTGACACTTAAGATTTTCCGCTGGAGCACTGGCTCCTATTTGGAATGTCAGGATTTTTTCCGCATCTCGGGCATCGAGCGCGATGTGTTTGTGTGGTCGCAACCCAAAACTTCGGTCAACGACTTCAGGGTGGTCTCCACTTTGGACGATACTTATCAAAACGGTATTTTCAAGCTGGATGTGGAATTGAAGAATAGCCATTCCGGTTCTCAACCTGTTGAAGTTATGTATCAGCTGGTGGATGGTGCCGGAAAGGTGGCTGCCACCTCTTCGCAAACCACTGTGGTTCCCGCCAATGCACTGCCCAAACGCAAAACTGTGGGCAGCAATCCTTGTGAGTCGGAAATCATGTCGGTGGTGTCGTTCCAGGCCGAGTTGCCCAAGGTGGCCACCTGGACATCGGAACATCCCAGCCTCTACAAGATGTTTATCTGCATCAAGCAGAATGGTGGTGTAACAGAGGTAGTACCCTTCAATGTTGGTTTCCGCCGAATCGAGATTAAGGAAATTGACCAAAAGAGTGAGAATGGCAAGAACTATACGGTTTTCATGGTCAACGGCCAGCCCATCAAACTCAAGGGTGTCAACATCCACGAAACCAATCCCAAGACTGGGCACTATGTGCCTGAGGAGCTGATGCGCCGCGATTTTGAGCTGATGAAGCAAAACAACTTGAATACCGTCCGTTTGTGCCACTACCCGCAATCGCGCCGATTCTACGAGTTGTGCGATGAATATGGTTTGTATGTTTACGATGAAGCCAACATCGAATCGCACGGTATGTACTACGACCTTTCGAAAGGCCGCTCATTGGGGAACAATCCAGATTGGCTCAATAGCCACATGGATCGCACCATCAATATGTTTGAGCGCAACAAGAATTATCCTTCGGTCACCATTTGGTCGCTGGGTAATGAGGCTGGCAATGGCTACAACTTCTACCAGACCTATTTGTGGACGAAAAATGCGGATAAAAACCTGATGCAACGCCCTGTTTGTTACGAGCGTGCCTTATGGGAATGGAACACCGATATGTATGTGCCGCAATATCCATCGGCCGAGTGGCTGGGTGAGATTGGCCGCAAAGGTTCGGATCGTCCAGTTGTGCCTTCGGAATATTCGCATGCCATGGGCAACTCATCGGGGAACCTTTGGGATCAGTGGCGGGAGATCTATAAATACCCCAACCTCCAGGGTGGATACATCTGGGACTGGGTTGACCAGGGTATGTGGATTGAGAAAGATGGTGGTTATTGGGGTTATGGCGGATCGTTTGGCAAGGATATGCCTTCGGATGGTAACTTTGTGTGCAACGGAATTGTGAGTCCCGACCGTACCCCCCATCCGGCCATGGCAGAGGTTCGATATGCTTACCAGAATGTGGGTTTTGCCGCCGACGACTTAGCCAGTGGCAAAGTGAAGGTGACCAACCGCTTCTACTTTACCAACCTCTCCAAATACCGTGTGGAGTACGCCATTGTTAATGGTGGAACAAAAGTTAAATCTGGGATTTTGAATTTGAATCTGGCGCCACAGGCATCCCAAGTGGTGACGATTCCTGTGCAGGGTTTGAAAGCAAAATCTGGTGACGAATTTTTTATCAACTTCACCGTGAGCACCAAAATGGCTGAACCTTTGATTCCTGCCGGTCATGTGATTGCCCGCGACCAGTTCCGAGTTCCCTTGGACGCTCCTTCGAACGAGTACAATGGTTCGGGTGTTGCGCTCTCTATGTCGCGAGATGGCGACTTGTATAAGGTTTCTTCATCAAAACTCAGTTTTGTGTTTGACAAGGCAAAAGGTTTGGTGACCTCCTATAAGGTTGATGGCACTGAGTATTTTGATGGGGGCTTTGGTATTCAGCCCAACTTCTGGCGCGCTCCCAACGACAACGACTATGGCAATGGGGCTCCCAAGCGTTTGCAGATTTGGAAACAGTCGAGCAAGAATTTCAACGTGGTGGATGTGGCTATGAATCAGGATGGTGATAAGGTGTTGCTGAAAGTGAGCTACCTGTTGGCTGCCGGAAACATCTACACCATCGGCTATACCATTTATCCTTCCGGTGTGGTGAATGTTTCGGCTCATTTTCAATCCACCAGTATTGAGGCAACGGCTGTTGAGATGTCGGAAGCCACCCGTTTGGCCACCTTTTCGCCTGCCGTGACGAAGGCGCGTGAAGATGCCAACAAGCTGGAAGTCCCTCGCATCGGGGTGCGTTTTAGGGTTCCGGTGGGCATGGAGCAGGTGACCTATTACGGTCGTGGCGACCAGGAGAACTACATCGACCGCAATGCCGGATCGTTTGTTGGCCTCTACAATACCACCGCCAGCGACATGTATTTCCCTTATGTGCGTCCGCAGGAAAACGGCCACCGCACCGAAACCCGTTGGTTTACCGTCTCTAACCCATCGGGAAAAGGGTTGATGGTGAAAGCATCTTCTACGGTAGGTTTTAATGCCCTCCGTAATTCCATCGAGGATTTTGATGGCGAAGAGTCGCATCACGATTATCAATGGAACAACTTCACGCCTGAGGAGATTGCGAACCGCAATCCAGAGGCCGCCAAGAATGTGAAGCCCAAACAGACGCACATCAACGATATTCATCCTCGCAATTTTGTGGAGGTTTGCGTGGATATGAAACAGCAGGGTGTTGCTGGCTACGACAGCTGGGGGGCGCGACCCGAACCAGCCTATACCATTCCTGCCAACCGCGATTATACCTGGAGTTTTACATTGATTCCGGTTTCTTCGGTGAAGGAGGCTCAGAAATACCAAGGTATGCAGTTTTAGACTTTAAATAATTGATTAAGGAGAACGGGATTGCCAGGGTATGGTGATCCCGTTGTCGTTGATGTGTTTTGTTTGAATCAGGGGAGTTTTTTTATCTTGGTTCGTAATGTTATATTTGTTTTTGAATCGGTTTGGCCAGATTCGAACTTTGTGGTTTATTAGCCTGTTTTTTTAATTTGTTCAATATTGGAGTATCTGATCGGTAGTTCTAGTGGGATTCTTTTTTTCTTTGCTTTTTATGTTTTGCTCCGAAACTTAAAAAGCAGGGGTGTTTTTGTGTTTTTCAGTTTTCTCTTTTTGTCCGGATGGCTGATGCTGACATTCCAAATGGAGGTTGGGGATAGTTATATGAAGGCTCTTTTTCAACATGTGATTCAACGAACCCTCCTTTTGATATTGGCACCCTTGTTTTATTTTTTTGTCAAGGTGCTGTCTGGGCAGTATAGGGGAATGAAAAAGTCCAGTTGGTTGTGGTGGCTTCCATCCATATTCTATGCTGGTTATTATGTGGTGCAGGTGGGTGTGTCGCCCAACGAGATATTAGAACGCGGCTGGTGGATGTCTCCCCGGGTGGGTTTTTTGATGGATTTGACTCTTATGACCTGGAGTATTGTTTTCTTGATGAGATCCTGTCCTGTATTGAAAATCAAACATGAGTTCCCTCGGTTGTTGTTGTGGAATAATCCTTTGGATTCGCTGGTGTGGTCTTCGGTATTTTTGATTTTCTTACTGTCGCTGTTTCTCTCGTTTTTTCGATGGATGGCTCCATCTGTTGACTTTTACCTGCAACCTATTGTTGTGGGTGTTGTGGCCATGGTTGTCGTTTTGTGCCTTTTCATAATTCACCTCCGCGATGGGTTGGTATTGGAAGAAATGCCAGTTGCGACAGATGAATCCTCCAAGGCTCTTGAAGTGGTACTTTCTCCTGCCAGTGATGTTTTGAATGAAGTATATTTAAAGGTGAATGCGTTTATGGCCAATCATCAATGCTTTTTGGATGGAGAGTTGACTTTGCGCAAGTTGTCGGAGCAAAGTCAGATCCCTCAACATCAAATTAGTCAGGCTATTAATGCCTATGCAAGAAAGACATTCCCGGAATATATCAATGGCTTTCGAATCAACTATTTTTTGGAACAATTGAAAGAGGCCAACCACATGAAATTGACCATTGTGGGTTTGGCCATGGAAAGTGGTTTCAACTCAAAGGCATCATTCAACAGGGTTTTCAAACAAATGACCGGTACCACGCCAACAGAATATATTAATGGTATGGGGCAAGGAGAAGCTAATGCATAACTTAATCAAATGAAAAGATATATCTACAGGAATATTCAAACTTGCACCCAATGTGGTATTTGTTCCGATGTGTGCCCCCAAGGGATTGACGTGGCATCAGCCAAAACCATTTCATTGGTGGAGTGTGAAAATTGCCGATTGTGCGTGAATGCCTGTCCTGAACCTGATACGCTGTTGGAAAAACGTGGCGTGCCTTGGATTAAGCAGCGATGGATCATCTTGTTGTTGTTGTTGACTGTGTTTTCAGGGTTACTGATATTTCTTTTTTCTCCTAAAGAATGGATTATTGAAGAGATGTGGAATACCCATTACGCAAAGGAGACATTACAAACGGTCACCTTAGAACATGTGCAGATTCTTTATAGCAACAACACAGCAAGAGGCATTATCCGGCGCTTACGCCGTGAGCCTGCCATTCATGGCGTGGTGTTGAATGTGACGGACAAAAGTTTGGTGGCCTATTTAGATCCATTTGCAACCAATGCCGCTGAGTTGACACGCAAGGCATTGTTCAAACCATTTGTAATCAACCTGAGGCGTGATTCGTTGTTGGATACCTATTCTTACGAGGTGACCTTGCGCTATTTTTACGATCGGTACGATGCCAATGTGCTGGTTCAGCAGCTTTCATCCGAATTGGATGTGGTGTCTCTGTCCGCCGATTGGCGAGAATCGGATCCTTTCATTCGCATTACCTTGGGTGAGTCTGTTGATCCCAATTTAATCCGGGAATTGATTGAAAAGCGTTCCTCCAAACACCATCAAAAACTCTATTATAAGGTTATCAGTATTTCTGGCGTGGAGTAATGATGGTCATCTATTCTTTCTGTATTTAACTTTTGTTTGGTCTGCTGGCTTGTTTTTAAACATTTTTTCACCAGATGGGGTTCTTTTGTTTCTATTTGATTTATAGGCTTGTAGCAGGGTCTTAATTTTTTTTGTTGCGAAAAATAAGTCTTAATTCGCAAATTGATACCATTGGTTCTGATATAAATATCATTTTTAAGCATTGATCGGAAGAGGCTTTTTAGGGTTTCAATTGTTATTGCTCTAATTTTAATCTATATCATATGCGGAAAATTCTAGTAGGACTGATGTTGTTTTGTTGCGGATGGGTTTTGAATGCGCAAACACACATTGTTACAGGTGTTGTAAGTGGAGAGGACGGGTTTCCCTTGCCCGGCGTAAGTGTTTTTGTTAAAGGGACCAATATTGGCATCAGCACCAATGCTGAGGGGCAGTATTCGCTGAGGGTTCCGAACAAGGATGCCATTCTGGTTTTTACCATGATAGGATATAAAGTCCTTGAGATACCTGCCGGGATGAAACCGGTGATCAATGCCACGCTTTCGGAGGAGAATATCCAGCTAAAGGAGACTGTGATATTGGGTTATGGATCTACCCAGACTAAGGAGCGGTTGGTGGGCTCGGTGGAGCAGGTTAAAGCCGACAATATTGCCATCAATAAGTCCGCTGAGAGTTTCGATAAAATGTTGGAGGGTTTGGTAGCCGGGGTTTACATTGATCAGGAATCAGGTGAGCCGGGTAGTGCTGCCAAAGTGCGTATTCGTGGACAAGGATCCCTGGATCAGGTTTTGGGCAACGATATTGTGGCTTCCAGTGAGCCCCTTTATATTCTGGATGGCGTGCCTTTGATGGATGCTTCCGAACCCAATGCTACCAACATTTCAGGTTCAGGTTCATTGTCGGAAACCAGGGTGAGCCCGTTGGCTTTGATTAATCCCGACGATATTGAGAGCATCACGGTTTTGAAGGATGCCTCTGCTGCTGCCATTTATGGAGCCAATGCCAGCAATGGCGTAATCTTGATCACGACGAAAAAGGGCAAGCGTGGTGATGCCAAAATAGCATTCAATCAGAGTGTTGGTATTTCGCAAGCTATCAATTCTATCCAGTATCTTAATACAGACCAGTACCGCGAATTGGCCATCGAGACTTTGGTCAACAGTGGCAAATCGCAGGAGGAGGCTCTCCGACTGGCCGGTCCTGACAATATTTTCACCGATTGGCAGGATTTGATATTGCGGACAGGTATAGACTATAAGGCCAATTTAAGCATCAGTGGTGGTGGGGAAAATACGACCTACCGCTTATCGGCTGGTTACAACGATTCAAAAGCCATTTCGGAAGGCAATGACTTGCAACGAATCTCTACGCGGTTGAACATGTCGTCGAAACTCACCGAAAAACTGAGCTTGGATTATGTTATTGGTTTCTCAACAGTGAAGAAGAACAACTTCAATGCTTTCTCCAGCTTGACTTATTTGCCCAACCTTTCGCCCTACAATGCCGATGGAACGTTTAACAACACCGATCCGTTCGACAAACGAGCCAATCCACTGGCTGCGTTGGCACAAAATGAGAATTGGAGCAAAACGGAAAACGTCAACGGGAGTGCCCAGTTAAAATACGAGTTGTTAAAGGGGTTGAGCATTTCAAACACTTTTGGCGTGGATTATACTTTTGGGCAATCGTATGTTTTCAATTCCAAAGAGAATGCCTTGGGTATGAACCGGAACGGTTACATTCGTGAAATGCGGCGTAAAGACCGAAAGTGGTTGAATTTCACACAAGCCGATTATTCGGTTACCATCGCCGCCATTCATTCCATATCAGCATTGGTTGGTTTTCAGTTGGACGATACTTTTAGTGACGATGTGCGTGCATCGGAGAGCAATTTGCCCATTGAGCTCAATCCATCATTGGGCTTGGCCGAAAATGAAGATAGCCAGGTTTCCCAATCAAAGTTGGATCAAGGATCTGTATCGGTTTACTCAAGGGTTTCCTATAGTTATGGCAACAAATACAATTTGTCGTTGAATTTTAGGCGTGATGCCAGCTCCATCTTTGGTGGCGACCTTCAGGTTGCCAATTTCATGTCGGCTGGTGCCTCCTGGGTGCTGAGTGAGGAAAATTTTCTATCAGGAATTGAGTGGATTGATTTGTTGAAGTTGAAATTATCCTATGGAAACACTGGCAACTCAAGGGTGGGCACCTATGCTGCCCGTGGGCTGTACAGATACAACACGGTTTATAGCTATAACGGGCAAATTGGCGCGGTGCCCAGTGCTGCACCCAATAGTAATCTGACTTGGGAAATCAACAAAAAGTTGAACGTAGGTTTAGATTTCAATACTTTGCGCCGTTTTAATGTGGGGATTGAGTTTTGGCAGAATAATGTGGAAGACGCCATCATGAGTGTCAATACTCCCTATGAAAGTGGTTTTGCATCCGTTTCGGCCAATGCGGCCGATATTCGCAATAGGGGTGTCGATGTGTCGTTTACGGCCAGGGTATTGCGAGATTCACCTTTGAAATGGACATCCAATTTCAATATTGGTTTTGTTAAGAGCAAGGTTCTCAAATTGGCCAATGGAATGGATCGTATTTCTAGCAGTACATTTAATTCCACCGGATTGAAAGTAGGGCGAGAGTTGGGGTTGATTATTGGAGCCAGGGTGCATGGCGTAAATCCTGAAACAGGAATTCAGCAGTGGTTGCTGGCCGACGGTTCCATCACCGAAGACGCCCAGCTCGCCAACCGACCCGAGAACCGCGTGGTGATCGGCAAAAAAAATCCCGATTTTCAGGGTGGTTTTACCAATAATCTGACCTACAACAACCTTCGGTTCTCCTTCTTGATAACTTATGAGTGGGGCGCCGACTTGATATTGCCCTATGCCAGCAGCAATGCTATTTCGGATGGGCGTCAGATCTTGGTTAATAATCAGAGCGTAAATCAGTTAGATCGTTGGCAAAAGCCAGGCGATGTAACCGACGTACCCAAGTTGAATTTGAATAATTATCCCGGTAAAAACAATACCCGTTTCATGCACGATAAAAGCAATGTGGCATTGAAGAGTGTGTCGTTGAACTATTCGCTTCCAAAGGTCATTTGTCGCCGGCTCCATCTGGGCGATGTGGATTTCTCTGCCAACGTGGCGAATTTGTTCACCTGGTATCGCGAGGGCAATTCTTCAGGTAAGAATGGGATTGCGCAGTATCGTTACGCCTTCCCTCTATCGCGTGTTTACACCTTTGGTCTTGATCTCAAATTTTAATTGAACAATGATGAAAAACGTAGTATCCTATATTGCCATTCTAACCCTAATTTTGGGTTTAGGGAGTTGCAGCGATTTCCTGGATCGCGACTCCAGCAACGAGATTTCACAGGACGATCTATACAAAACCGTGGAAGGTGCCGAAATGGCATTGACCGGATTGTACAGCAAGTTGACCGAAAGTGTTTATCTTGGTGAAAATATGATTGTGGTGCCCGAATTCAAGTCGGGTAACATCAAATTCAATCCAGCACTTGGAGGTAGTAGTATTAATCGCACACAGTTTGTGGCTTCATACGAGTTTTCGCATGTGGCTCAAGAGATTGATAGCGAGGGTGATGTGATTCATAGTTTTTACCAATACCTATACGACATTTTATATCAGGCCAACAATATTATTGAAAAGGTGCCGGGGGTTCCCACCAGCAATGTTGCCAAACGTGACCAAATATTTGGGGAGGCACTGGCCATCCGTGCCATGCTTCATTTCGATTTAACGCGTCTCTATGCGCAGCCTTATATTTATGGTAAAAATGGCCGCCACTGGGGCGTGGTAAACCTGACGCAGAACATTTCGTTTTTGGATCAACCGGCCAGAGCCAGGCTTTACGAAAACTATGACCAGATTATTGAAGATTTGACATTGGCCATCGACCTGATGAAGGCACCTCGCAAAGGCTCCATTCGTGAGGCTTACTTTTCTGCGGAGGCTGCAAAGGCACTTCTGGCAAGGGTTTATTTGTATAAAGGGGATTGGTTGATGGCCAAGGAATATGCCGATCAGGTCATCAAATCGGGCGCCTACCGTCTAATTGATAACGAGTATTTGGTGATGGCTTGGCAATTATCTCAGCCTTCCATGGAGGACATCTTTATGGTAGATCTGTCCAACAATACATTGACTATGATCTCAGAAATCTATGGCATTGAGTCGACAGGAGTTTTCCTAAATGGTCAATTGCAGGTTGTGTACAAGACTGAGCGTGCAGCTGTGGCTACTTCCGATTTGTTGGCTTTGTACGATGAGGGGGATGTTCGCCTTCAATTGTTTGCCAATAGTTCCCCCTCCAATGCTGATTCGCCAAGAATAACCCGTAAGTTTTCCAATGCCTCTTTAAAGGAGCGTTTTACACCGGTGATTCGTCTGGCTGAGATTTACCTGATCAGAGCTGAAGCCTCTGCTGAGTTGGGCCAAAATGTGCAGGCTCGTTCCGATTTGAACACCATCCGCAAACGAGCCAATCCCAATGCCTCCAATATTATTTCCTCCGGGGAGGCACTGATCGAGGAGATCATGAAGGAGCGGCGTCGAGAACTCTGCTTTGAAGGCCATACTTACTTCGATTTGATTCGTAAGGGCAAAGGAATTGTTCGACCCGACTTCAATGGTGCCCAAAATGGTGATGTAGAGTTTCCCAGCGATTTGCTGGTTCTCCCCATCCGTCAAAAGGCATTGGATTATAATGAGAATTTGATTCAAAACCCAGGCTATTAACTTTATTATTTCAGCACGATGAAGATTGCATTATTCAATATATTGGTTTTGGTTGGCTTTATGGTGATGTCAACCGCTTGCGAGGACAACGAGGACAAGGTGATCCCTGTGGCAGGCTTTGAAAAAACAACGTTTCCATCTATCGATGAGAATGGTACAGCTGCGCTGGCCGTGAAGGTGACGCTATCGGTTGCAGCCTCCGAGCGCATAGTGATTCCTGTGAATTATGGCGGAACAGCCCGAGAAGGTGTGAATTATGAGACTGATGTTGTGAATCAGTTGGTTTTTGAACCGGGACGCTCTTCGGAAGTTATTTTTATCACGCCCGTTGCCGATGAGTTGTCGCAAGAGGATCATTCGGTGGAGATTACACTTGGTATGGGAGATGGCTTTGAATTGGCTTCTGATAAAAACAAGGCGGTTGTGGTGATTGCCAACAATCCCGATGGAAAACCCAAGGGAACAGAGGTGAGTTTCCTCTCGGGCAACATGGTTACCAATGGTTACCTTGCTGAGACGCTCACCATCGAAGTGGCTCTTTCTGAACCTCTCAGCAACGAAGTGGAGATTCCCCTGTTGTTTACCGGTGATTTTTCGTACGATGACATTGAGGTGACAGGACTTACTGACGGTCGGTTGGTGATGCCGGCCAATGAGGTGAGTCGAAGCTTTGACGTGAAGATCAAGTCGTACGAGCAAATTGGTTCAGAGAAGAATTTGTTGGTCGATTTCGATGCCCCCACTTCCGATGATTACAACATCAGCAGTCAGAATAACTCGGTGGTCATCAATGTGATTGATCCTGCCTTCGATTTCAGCCGCGATTTTTTCAATACTGTGAATGAGTTTCGTTTCTTTTTCAAAACGAATGCTACCAGCAAGGATTATGACGATAAATATGCCTACCGATTGAAAGCTTATAGGCTGGAGGATGGTGCCTGGAAGACATCAAGCGCACCAGAGATACACTACCTATGATTATGGCCAATGCTGGAGGATGGTGCCTGGAAGACATCAAGCGCACCTTATGTATTCCAATCTCAGGTGAGTGCCAATAGTATGCGCACGGTGGATCACATTTATTATAAGCCTGTTGGATGGAGTACTTCGGTGGTATTGGATGAACAAGCCCGCTGGGAAGATCAGGGTGCTGGTTTGTTACGTTTCTATGATTTTTTCCCTTCAGACTATTTGGTTGGGTACAATAATTCAGGCCCTTTTGAAATGCAGGAGTGGTTGCGTTTTTGCATTACTGATAAGGAATCGACCAGGATCAAGGTTACCACCAAGCCCCAAACCTTAAGGATGTACAAGGCAAAAGCCGGTGTGAACTGGAAGGAGCAATTCTCGCAGGTTGTGGATGGTAAAACGCAGCGTTATTATTTTTGGTATGAAGATTCGCGGTTGACAGGAGGTGTTTTGAGCAATTCTCCGAATGTGGAGCCTGTGGATGTTGTCCTGCATAGTATGGATGGAACTTATGATCCGTTGTCGCGAGAGATTATTGTTGATGCGGTGATTAGTTGCAGCGATCCTAATTTTTCAGTTCCAACTGCTGCTATTGTTTCCGTGGATGAGCAAAATCGTTATACTGTAAAGTATAAAATTATTCCATTCAAATAATTGGTATGAGCTATTGCAATAAACTAATTTTTATATGCTTCGTTGTGTTGGTGCAGCTATTGCCCCTTCCAGTGAAGGCCATTCGCGAAGGGAATAATTATGCTAACCGAGGCAGGCATGCTGGCAGAGATAATTGTAGTCGTCGTGCTGACTCTGTGGAGCATGGTTTTATGGGTGTTGTACGCAAAAATGGACAACTCTTGTTGGATATTCCTTACAGCATTTTGGGGCGCGATTTGTTGCTAGGGGCACGGGTGGTGGAGGTCAGTAGTACGGCTAACAGCTCCAAGTTGGTTGCTGGTCAGATGTTGCGCAACCCGATCCTGGTTCGTTTTGCCTACGACGGTAATTTGGTCCTTTTACAGAAACCTAACGTGGATCAGATTATTTCGTCTGATGACCCCATGTTTGAAGCTTTTCAACGGAATAACGTGGTACCGGTCTTGCAGGCATTTGATGTAGCCGGAATTTCTGATAGTTCAGTGGTTATTGATGTGACCAAATTCTTTCAGGAAGACCTCCCCTTTGTTGAGCCGTTCAGCGATAAGGCTCGACCAGGCAAACTGGAGCCCAAGCCTTCGGGGATTATTGATGCCCGTGCTTTTGAAAAGAATGTAGAGGTCCGCGTACGCAACCATTACACAACCAATCGAGAGCCTTTTTTGGCAGTGGTGCAAAAAAGCCTGGTGCTTTTGCCTGAAGAGGTGATGCGTCCAAGGTTGTTCGACGAACGGATGAATTACTATTCTGACAAGAAAAAGCTATTCTCCTCTTCTCAGCAAGAGGTGGAGCAAGTGGAATTTATTCGACGTTTTCGTATTGAACCCAAACCGAACGAAGAGGTGATCTATAGAGGCGGCCAATTGGTGGAGCCTGCTAAGCCTATCGTGTTTTATGTGGATAACAGTTTTCCCCAAGCATGGAACAGCGCCATCAAAAAAGGAATTGAAGATTGGAACAAAGCTTTTGAAGCTATCGGATTCAAAAATGTTTTAGTGGCCAAGGATTATCCGGCGGATGACCCTGATTTTGACCCCAACGACATGCGCTACAACTGTTTCAAATATGCCATTACGGAGAACAGCAATGCTATGGGATTGCATTGGATTGATCCCCGATCGGGTGAGATCATTCAAGCAGAAGTGTTGTATTTTAGCAACGTTACCAAGCTGCTCCATAAATGGCGATTCCTTCAAACGGCTGCAGTTTCGCCTGAAGCAAGAAGTATGGTGCTTGAAGATAGCACCATGCAGGAGATCATTCGTTATTCGGCGGCTCATGAAATTGGTCATTGCCTGGGGTTAACCCATAACTTCAGAGCTTCCTTTGCCTACCCGGTTGATTCGCTGCGGTCGGCTACCTTTACAGCCAAGTATGGTACCACGCCCAGCATAATGGACTACGCTCGTTTCAATTATGTAGCACAACCCGGTGATGAAGGCGTCAACTTGTTACCGCCCCATCTGGGTGAATACGACCGTTTTTCCATCAAGGTGGGTTATCAACCAATATATGGTGCTTCAACCTGTTTTGAAGAATACAGTACCATCAATAGTTGGTTTGTGGAAACCCAGGATAATCCGGTTTTTGTGCATGGACGCCGTTCAGGTATGGATATTGCCACCGATCCGGCTCGGCAGTCGGGCGATTTGGGCAACGATCATGTGAAGGCCTCTCAGTATGGAATAGCCAACTTGAAGGTTATCGCCGCCAACCTTAAAGCATGGATGCAACCCGAAGAACGGAATTTTGACTACATCAGTGGGTTGTACGACGATTTGATGCGCGAAAATTTTAACTACATCAGCAATGCGATGGCCAACCTTGGCGGGGTTTATACTTATCATCGGGTGGCCGGTGATGGCCGGCCTTCGGCGGATGCAGTCCCCAAGGATGAAGTCGTTCGAACCGTTGACTTTATCATGGGTGAAATGAAAACGCAACATACCTGGCTCTGCACCACATCGATTAAGGAGTTTGCTCCTCAGAGTGAGGCAGCCTTGTACAAATATCAAAAGCGGGTGATTGAGAATATGGTTAGTCCCCTGGTTATAGCCAATCTTTATCAGTATCGTGATTTAAAAGGGATGATAGGGGTTGCCGACTATCTGGGGCTTATTCGAGATAGAATAGAATATCTGTCCAGGAATAATCCATTTGGTCAGCAATATGTCGCCATTCTTCGACTAGCCCTGGAAGATTTGAAGAATAAAGAAAAGGATAGTTTTTATAGTAGTCATTTGGCTGGAGTGATTGATCACCAGCTGCGAAAGATAAAATAGATACCAGATGAAGAAACTTATTATTCTTGGAATAACCCTATTAGCATTTTTGATGCCGGTAAAGGGCGATGAAGGAATGTGGTTGCCTTTCCTGCTCAAGCAACAGAAAGGCAAAGATTTGAAGAAGGCGGGGATGAAAATAACGGCCGATGACATATATCAAGTCAATCAGGCAGCCATCAAGGATGCTATTTTGGGTTTGGCCTCTCCTGATGCCGGTTTTCGCAGTTTTTGTACCGCCAGTTTTATCTCCGACAAGGGATTGGTCATCACCAATTACCATTGTGTGTTGCCTTATATTGAACGGCTTTCGACTGTTGATCGCGACTTTATAAAATATGGTTATTGGGCAACCAAACCCGAAGAGGAGACCAATATCTATAATCTTCAAGTGAATCAGTTGATTCGCATGGAGGATGTGACCCAGGAGGTGACAGCCGGATTTGACACGTTGACGAAAGAACAGAGGGAAAAAATACAGTTTCAACGGGTTGAGGCCATTGTGGAACGGGCTACCAAAGGGAATGGTTACAAAGCCCAAGTGAGTAGTTTTCTGGCCGGCAACCAGTTGATCCTGTCCGTCTACCGTTTTTTCCCCGATGTGCGCATGGTTGCAGCTCCTCCTATGACCATTGGTAAATTTGGCGGTGATACCGACAATTGGCAGTGGCCGCGTCATACAGGCGATTTTGCTCTGCTCAGGGTGTATGCCAATGAGGAGAATAAACCAGCCCGTTATAAGAAGGAGAATGTTCCTTACCGTCCTGCAAAATCATTGACTCTTTCCATCAAGGGAGTCGAGGAGGGCGACTTTGTTATGGCACTCGGATTTCCTGGTAGTACACGGGAATACATCCCCTCTTTTGCACTCGATAAGATTATCAACAAAGACACTAAGGCGAAAGCTGATATCCGCGAAGCCAAATTGAAAATCTTGAAGGAGGCCATGGCCGAAAATGATACTCTAAGGATGCGTTATACGGCTAGAGCCAATAGCGTAGCCAATACATACAAAAAGTGGCGTGGTGAGATTGATGGGGTTCGAAAAATGCATTTGGTGAATACCAAAAAACTGGAAGAAGAGCGCTCTATGGCTTGGGTTAATGGTGATGCCAGCCGACAGGCTAAATATGGATCTGTGTTGGCCGATATGGATTCGGTTTACAATAGGCTGTCGGTTTACAATTTTGTGGATGCTTATTTTCAGGAAGCTGCTCTGCTTGGGGCTGAAGTGATTCCGTTTGCAGGGAAGTTTGAAAAGTTAATGGCCATGTTCCGCCGTAAGAACCCTAAAGATAGTGCTGTAAAGGGGGAGGCTCGCAAGCTGGACTCGTTAACGGAGCAGTTTTTTCACAATTGGGATTACGAAGTGGATCGTAAGATTTTTCGGGAAATGATCTATCGTTATTATGCCAATGTGCCCAAGCATTTTCACTCAGAAGCCATGACCGAGGCTTTGGAAACTTTCGATGGTGATGCGGATGCTTATGCTTCATGGGCTTATGAAAACTCCATCCTGACTAAGAAAGAGCAACTGTTGACTTTTTTGGCAAGCGTTCACGAAACAGGGGTGGATAAGATGGCCAATGATCCACTATACAAGATAGCTATTGGCTTCTACAGCAAAAATGTTGATAATGTCATTCGCCAGAAGCAGGATTTGCAAAAGATCAATGGGGAGCTCTATTCCCTCTATGTTCAAGGTTTGATGGAGATGGGCAAGGAGACAACGTTCTATCCCGATGCCAATGGTTCCTTGCGGTTCACATACGGAAAAGTTCAGAGTGTTGCACCCCAGGATGGCGTTCGCTATGAATACTACACAACTCTGGCTGGAGGTGTTGAAAAGCATGAGAGCAACCCCAATACTCCGGATTATTATATGCCTAAAAAGATGCGCGATTTGCAAGCCAATCAGGATTTTGGGGTGTATGGCACCAATGGTACCGTTCGGGCAAATTTCTTAACCAGCTTGCATACCACCAGTGGCAATTCAGGTAGTCCTGTACTTAATGCCAAAGGGGAATTGGTTGGGATCAATTTCGACCGAATTTGGCAAGGTGTTGCCAGCGACTATCGTTATGATGCCACTCTGGCAAGGGGCATTGCTGTGGATATCCGATACGTGCTATTTATTTTTGAAAAATATTCTCGCTCTTCTTATGTCCTGGACGAGCTGAAGATTGTTAAGTAAGAATTTCGTTTTCAATTTCAATAATCGTTATTCATCGGGTTTTCATTTTTGAAGCCCGATGATTAACTTTCTTGTTGATTTATGAAGCTTTTGGTTCTTTATTTTTTCTTTTTCTTCTCTTTTTGCCATGTCCATGGCCAAATATCCGGTCTTTCTGGATCCAAACTATCGGCTGTTTCAGCCGATGTCATTCCAAGTAAGACGATCGATTTTGAACCTGGTTTTTCCATTTCGAAACATTCCCGTTATTGGGATCATCAATCGGTTTTGTGTGATGTCTTCTCAAACAGTGATAGTGTGCATGTCCATGGTGAGTTCCATCTCCGCACGACCTATGGAGCGACAGATAGTTTGGAGGTTGGGGTTTCTGTGCCTGTGAATATGACAGCCGTTCATCTGGGAATAAAATATCAGGGAATGTAGAGGCAGGACAATACTTCTTTGAGCAACAGTTGTTGGCCGTCTTTGGACTTGGTTACCACTACCACGCTGCATCTTCTCATTATGCCCATTTGTTTACTTTGATGCCAGGGTTTAGTGTTGAGACCGGCAGAAATTTCGCCATCACCATTTCTTCACCCGTAGCTGTATGGGGTAAAAATCATGAGCAGTCCTTTGGGGTGAATTTCGCCTTGACTTTCGTGGTGGATTAACTGATGTTGTTTATCCTGGTTCTGGCGTTCTTTTTTGTTCAAAAAATGGTCATATTCCTTTCCAGATACATAATTGGTGGCTGTTTGGGACAATTTTGCACAGTGCATTTGGCCGGATTTATCCATTTTTATCAACAAATTGATTGTAGCCTCTGTGTGATGT